>QNCQ01000056.1 GCA_003645825.1 Fidelibacterota bacterium | reverse complement strand
CCTGTTTTGTAAAGGTTTATAGTGCCAATGCTGAGTCTTCGGATGAGATTATCCTGAGCCTTCAGTCTGATGTATATGGGGTATACAGATATGGAGAAGGTAGTAAGGACAAGATTTTGATAGTTGATGGGTTTGACAGATTTTCTGGAACAGGGAGTTGGCCGTTGCCGTACCATCCCTTTGCTATGTGGATGGGAGAAACGTTGGCCTGGCTTGGTATTCCTTTTGAAACTGTAGCCAATGAGATGATTGAGTCAGGGGCTGTGAGTCTTGGGGATTATAAAGCGGTATTCTGGATACTTGGTGATGAGAGTACGCAGGATGAAACCTTCTCGGTGCAAGAACAAAATAGAGTGGTGGAGTACTTGAAAAAAGGGGGACAACTTTTTGTTTCTGGCTCGGAGGTAGGGTGGGATCTTGATAACAAAGGAGATGCTTCCGATAAGGGCTTCTTTCACAATTTTCTCAAGGCTTCTTATATTGCTGATGATGCAGGGATTTATTCTGTGACTGGTCTTGAAGGAACTATTTTCGAAGGTTTGGTTTTTACGTATGATGACGGAAGGCATGGGATATATGAAGAGGATTATCCCGATGTGATAAAACCTGTAAATGGTTCTATTGCGTGTTTGAAATATGGCAGTTCAGATACGGTTTGCGGGATACAGTATGAAGGTTTGTTCCCCGGCGGGGAAAGAGAAGGAAAACTTGTATATTTTGGGATTCCGTGGGAGACCATTGTTGGTGAAGTGAATAGGAGACTGGTACTCCAGCGTATTGCCCTTTATTTTGGTTTTCCGTGTACCGGTGTGGAGCCAGTGAAGAGTGTGCAGCCGAGAGAACTTTTTCTGAGCGATGGCTATCCAAATCCGTTTAATAGTATGATAAGATTTGAGCTTTATACTACCTATGAGTTTGATCCTGTTGCGTATGTTTATGATATTCTGGGCAGGAGAGTAAAGACGCTGACTCCTGTCAGGAAAAGCGCTGGCAGTTATGAAATTATATGGAATGGCTTTACGGAGAGTGGGAAACCGGCCGGGAGTGGGGAATATCTGCTCGTGGTAGATGCAGGAAGAAAGAGGATAACAAGAAAGCTTCTTTTCTTAAAATAATACAGGATGGGGAGTTATGGTTAGGATTAAATTTATGGGTGCTACAGGCACAGTTACCGGTTCAAAAACTCTACTTGAACTGGATGGAAAGAAATTTCTGATTGACTGTGGGATGTTTCAGGGGCTAAAAAGATTGAGGCTTATGAATTGGGAAGCTTTTCCGATTCCCCTTGAGGAGATCGATGCGATAATTCTTACTCATGCTCATATAGACCACTCTGGTTATATTCCTCGATTAGTGAAATATGGGTATAGAAACAAAATAATAGCAACACCAACTACAACTGATTTATGTAAGATAATGTTAATCGATTCTGCCCATTTGCAAGAAGAAGATGCTGAGTATGCGAACTTTAAAAGATTTTCCAAACACAAACCGGCACTTCCCCTCTATACAATTGAAGATGCTCAGGCTTCTCTTGAGCTTTTTGAGGGGCTTCCTTATGGTGAAAGGATATCTCTTACTGCAAATATGACCCTTACTTTTAGAGATGCAGGACATATCCTTGGATCTGCTTTTGCGGATATAAGGGTGAGTGTAGGCGGTGAGGAAAAGAGAATACTTTTTACAGGGGATCTCGGTAGACCATCGCAACCGATTTTAAGAGATCCTCATACTGTGTATAATGTGGATTACCTTGTTATTGAATCTACTTACGGGGATAGATTGCATGAAGATAATAGTGTAAAAGATGAGCTGGCAAAAGTTGTGAACGAGAGTGTTGAACGGGGAGGAGTGCTGGTTATCCCATCATTTGCTGTAGGGAGGACGCAAACAATTCTTTTTTACCTCAGAGAGCTCGAAAAAGAGGGTAGGATTCCGGTTCTGCCTGTGTATGTGGATAGTCCGATGGCTATAGAGGCGACAGAGATTTTTAAGAAACACTTTGAGGACTATGACCTCGAATCAAAGAAGTTGAAAATAGAGGGTGAGGATATATTTAGCACCACCCATCTTCGGTTTATGAAGACGAGGGAGCAATCTGTTTCTCTTAATAAGGTCAAGGAGAAAGCAATTATAATCTCTGCTAGTGGGATGGTAACGGGGGGCAGGATTCTACATCACCTCGAGAGACTTTTGCCATCAGAGAAGAATACTGTTCTTTTTATAGGATATCAGGCAGAGGGAACTCGTGGAAGGGCTATACTTGAGGGGGCAGAATCGATAAAAATTCATGGTAAACATGTGCCGGTTAGGGCAAAGATTGAGAATATAACCGGATTTTCTGCTCATGCAGATTACAATGAGATCCTTGCATGGTTATCGAACTTTCATAGGGCCCCAAGGAAAGTTTTTATTATCCACGGAGAGAAGCCCCAATCGGAGGCTCTGGCGTCCAGGATTCAGGCTGTGTTCGGCTGGGAGGTAGAGATTCCGGAATTTATGTCTGAGTATGTACTGACATAGTGGGAGGTTTGGGATCATCTTATATATTTTTTTACCTTCTGTTATTGGATGGAGTAACCCGTTCTGCAAGACTTCTGGACATCGAATCTGCTGTCCATACTTGCCTTTTAGAGCTTGTTTCATCGTTTGCTTGTGGCGATCTCCTTGTGATGGTGGAGTTAATAGGTTCTATTTCCTGTCCCTTGCTTTTGGTATTCATTCTTACTCTGGAGTGAAAGGTAAATAACCCATTACTAAAATTTATAAATGGTTTTTTTGAGAATGTTGAATTAAATTAACAAGCTTTTTTACGGTTGGCAAATGGGTTATAGAATAGCTATTGATGGGCCTGCTGGTGCAGGCAAAAGTACTACAGCAAGAGAGGTAGCTAAGAGGCTTGGTTTTCTTTATGTAGATACGGGTGCAATGTACAGAGCTGTAGCTCTGGAGGTTAAAAGAAAAGGCCTAAATCTGGCGGACAGAGCTGAGATAATTAATGTGGCAAGAAATTCCAAAATAGAGTTTGAGTGGAACAGCGGGTCTTTGAGGGTTTTTCTGAATGGCGAGGATGTTACAGATGATTTAAGGGACAACGAGATAGGACAGCTGGCGAGTGCGGTAAGTGTGATTCCAGAGGTAAGGGATATTCTTGTTGACCAGCAGAGAGAGTATGGGGGGAAATTTGATGTAGTGATGGAGGGCAGGGATATAGGGACAAATGTTTTCCCCGACGCAGATGTGAAAATTTATATGGATGCTTCGGTTGAAGAGAGAGCGAGAAGGAGATTAGGGGATCTCAAAAGAAAGGGAGAGGATATTCCCTTTGAGGATGTTGTAAGAGAGATAGAAGCTCGAGATAAAAGAGATTCAACCCGGGAATATGCTCCTCTTAGAAGGGCTGATGATGCTATCTATGTAGATACCACCGGATTGAGTTTTGAGGAGCAAGTTGAGAAGATAATTGAGATAATAAAAAGAAAAATACAAAGGGAGGTGTAGGTAATAATGGTGGATGAAATTGTTGGAAATCCTGAGGGAAAAGGTAGTATTGAGCAAGAAGAAGAGATAACAAGGGGACTGAATCCTGTGAGGACAGAGATTATAAGAAGCGGCCCATACGTGGACGAAATTAAGGTAGTTACCTTAGATGAGCTTGAAAAAGCTGAAGAAAGAGTGGATGAAGATGAGCTTAAAATCTACGAGAGCTCTTTAAAAGAGGTTTCAGATGAACAGAGAATAATCGGTAAGGTAGTCTCAGTTGGAGAAGATTTTGTGGTAGTGGACGTTGGATTTAAGACGGAAGGAATAATTCCGAGGTATGAATTTGATGAAAGTGATCTGCCCAAGCCCGGTCATCAGATAGAAGTGTTTGTTGAGGTTCTGGAGGATGAGAACGGCCAGATGATTCTTTCAAAGAAGAAAGCTGATTTCATGAGGGTATGGGAGAGAATCAGGGAAATCTACGAGAAGGGCGAAATAATTGAGGGCAAGATAGAGGGTCGGGTTAAAGGTGGTATGGTTGTTAAGGTTATGGGTATAGATGCCTTTTTGCCTGGTTCTCAGATAGATGTTAGGCCTATTGTAGATTTCGATTCCTATGTTGGTAAAACATATAAGTTCAAGATAGTGAAGCTGAACGAAAGGCGAAAAAATATTGTGCTAAGCAGAAAGGTTCTGCTTGAAGAGGATCTCAAGGAGAAAAGAGAAGAATTGCTTTCCAAAATTAAAGTTGGACAGACTCTTACGGGGAGAGTTAAGAATATCACTGATTTCGGAGTTTTTGTTGACCTTGGTGGATTGGACGGGCTTTTGCACATCACTGATCTTTCTTGGGGGCGTGTAAATCATCCGAGTGAGGTTGTTCAACTTGATCAGGAAATTAGGGTTAAAGTGATAGATTTCGATCCTGAAAAGCAGAGGGTGTCCCTCGGGTTGAAGCAGTTACAACCGCACCCATGGGAAGGGATCGAACAGAAATATCCTGTTGGTTCTGTAGTAAAGGGAAAGATAGTGAACATGACCAACTATGGTGTGTTTGTGGAACTGGAGAAAGGGGTTGAAGGATTGATTCACATTTCTGAGATGTCTTGGACGCAGCATATCCGGCATCCCTCTGAGTTGTTTTCTCTGGGGGATGAAGTTGAAGCAAAGGTTCTCAGTATAGATACAGAAGAAAGAAAAATCTCTTTGGGTTATAAGCAGCTTACCCCTGATCCCTGGGAAGGGATCGATGAAAAGTTTAAGGTTGGTGGGATCTATAAAGGTACTGTTAAGAAGATATTTCCTAATGGAGCTTTTATAGAATTGGACGAGAATATAGAGGGTTTCCTATCAATAGATGACATTTCTTGGACCAGGAAGATAAAACATCCTCGTGAGGTGTTAAAAAGAGGAGAAGAGGTAGAGGTTAAGATACTCGACATAAATAAAGAGAACAGACGAATTTCTGTTGGTATGAAGCAGGTAACTGAGGATCCGTGGCCAATTTTGGAAGGCTTATATGTTCCGGGCGCTGTAATAGAAGCAGAAATATCCAGAGTTGGTGAGCAGGTAGCTTATGTGAATTTACAGTATGGTATTGAGGGAATAATTCCTTTGCCTGAGGCTATGAGTGATAAGAAAGCTGGGAAAAAGATGAAAGTTGGGGATAAGGTTAAATTGAAAGTTGAGGATTTGAACAAAGCAGAAAAGCGGATAGTTTTATCTCTTGTTAGAGAAGGGAAAAAGAAGAGGGAGAAGTCCCAGATAGCTGATCTTCTTGAGGTTAGAGAGGCTACTAGCAAAATAGAGATTCCGGAAGAGATAATAGAGAAAATAAAAGAAACTGAAAAGCCGGGAGAAGAAGCTGAATCTTCTGAGAGAAAATCGGAAAAGTCTGAAAAGAAGGAAAGGGAAACCAAAAAAGTAAGAAGAACTAGAAAAAAGAAAGATGAGGATAAAACCGATTGAGATTTGCTGGTAGTGGATAAATAGAACTTGGGGGCTTGGAAAATCCAAGCCCTTTTCTTATTTTTATTTCATGGTTGT
Organism: Fidelibacterota bacterium; assembly: GCA_003645825.1. GTDB lineage: Bacteria > Fidelibacterota > UBA2242 > UBA2242 > B5-G15 > B5-G15. The sequence goes on along the minus strand of QNCQ01000056.1, from coordinate 4,047 downwards.
TGAGAAGAAGGAAAAGGAAAACAAAAACAAAAAACTTGAGAGGATTAAGGGTTTTTTTACAACCGATATTGGAGCAAAGCTTATTGTATTGCTAATCTCCGTGTTTTTGTGGATTTTTACGGTTCTTAATAATGAATATTCTTACACCTTTGAAGTTTATCTGGATGTAATTAATGTAAAACCTGGTAAGATTCTTAAGGAACCTCTACCCGAAAGGATAAAGGCTAAATTTACGGGTAGAGGACTTGATCTTGTATATCTTTTGTTTGCTCCTGCTTCTCAGTTCAGGTTTGTTCTTGATCTTCAGAAAATAAATTGGTATTACGAATTTCCATTGGCTTCTTATTACGAATCTAATCCGGAAAAGATCGTTTATCCCAGGAAGTCAAATATAGTTTTTAATCAGATTGTTTGGCCAGATACTGTTGTTGTCAAGCTTGATAGGTTTGAGAAAAGGAAGCTCCCTGTAGTGCCACATCTTGAGATCGAGGTGGCTTCTGGGTATATGAAGACCGGGGATCTGGAAATCTATCCTGACTCTGTTATCATTACTGGTCCATGGACATATATATCTAAACTAAAAGCTGTCGAAACGGAATTCAGAAAGCTTGAGAAGGTAACCGAGGATGTGGAAGAGAAGCTGGAAATCATAAAGCCTCCGGGGTACAATGTCACTCTTTTCGACAGATATGTTATATGTCGGCAAAAGATTGATTTGATAGGTGAAAGAGTGTTTGAAGAGATCCCTGTAGAGATAAGGAATGTTCCTCGTGGGTTTGAGGTATACATTGATCCTCCTTCTGTTAATTTGAAGCTTGTTTCTCCATTAGGTTTGTTGAAAAAAGTAGATGAAACGCAGGTACAGGTTTACTGGGATTTCTATAGACAGTATGTCAAGGGTAAGAAATCGTATGTTCCTCGTGTGGAGTTGCCTGAAGGCATTGTGTCTTACGAACTGGTGCCTCAAGAGGTAGAGGTTCGGGTTGTTAGGAAGAGTGTAAAGCCATGATAATTCTGGGTATAGAAACTTCTTGTGATGAAACTTCAATAGCTATTGTTGATGGCAGGAAGGTTCTGGCAAATGTTATAGCTTCTCAGACTCTTCACCAGGAATATGGTGGTGTGGTTCCTGAGTATGCGTCGCGAGAGCACATGCGTATGATAGAACCTATATCCCGAAGAGTTATAGATAGTACTATTAAAGATCTTAGTAAGATAGATGGCATTGCTGTAACCTATGGTCCTGGGCTAATGGGAGCTTTACTTGTGGGACTGTCTTTTGGGAAAGGTCTGGCGGTTGCTCTTGGAAAGCCTTTTCTTGCAGTTAACCATGTTGAGGCTCACATAATGGCGAATTTTATTGTACATTCTGATCTAGATTATCCCTTTCTGTGTTTACTGGTTTCCGGTGGACATACCATGCTGGTTTATGTAAAGAGTTTCGGGAGATATAAGATACTCGGTACAAGTGTGGATGATGCTGCCGGAGAGGCTTTTGATAAGGCTGCCAGGATTCTGGGGTTGGGGTATCCTGGTGGACCAATCGTAGACCGGTTAGCTAAGAGTGGGAGAAAAGATTTTCATGTTTTCCCGAGAGCAAGGGTCAAGGGTAATGAACTTAATTTTAGCTTCAGTGGTCTTAAAACCAGTTTACTTTACCTTGTGAAGCGGAAAGGAGAAAGCTGGGTTCAAGAGAATCTTGCTGATCTGTGTGCCTCATATCAGGAGGCTGTTGTTGACATGCTTTTGAGGAACACTTTTCGAGCCGTAGAGATGGTAGAGTGTGATAAACTTGTACTGGCCGGTGGAGTTGCGGCAAATTCCAGATTGAGGGAGGTATTTCGTAGGAATGCTGAAGATATAGGGGTAAAACTTTATTTCCCTGTGCTTGAATATTGTACAGATAATGCAGCAATGGTGGCATTTACAGGTTATGAAATGCTTCGCAAAGGTATTACCTCTCCGCTTGATATTCCCGCTGTTCCTGCTTTGAAATTTGATAGTACAGAATAAATGTCTGATGTCTCAATTTCTTTTAAGTATATAAATCTGTGGGTTGTTTTACTTTTTATCCTGCTTGTAGCTGCCTTCTACCTATCGTTTTCAAAGAGAAAGGGCAGATACTATCCACTTTATTTTTTGATACTGGTGATTCGGGGAATTGTGGTCTTTATCCTGTTTCTTATCCTTTTGAGGCCGGTTTTAAAGTACTCGAGGACTGACAGACTGAAGCCGGAAGTATGGGTTTTCATTGACAACTCTCTGAGTGTAGGGAGACAAAGAAGCTTTGATAGAGATGTTATAGAATCGGGGATAAAGACGCTTAGGGGGTGTTTGGGTGTCAGGGGAATCCGTTTAAAACAATTCCTGTTCAGTGATAAGATAATGCCTTTTGTAGGGGGTGTGGAGAACATAGAATTTAATGGTTCGGCGACTGATGTTTCCCAAGTTATGGATTATCTGAACAAGAATTGGGAGATGAACAACATTTCCGCTGCTTTTGTATTTAGCGATGGAAATTTTAATCAGGGGATACCACCGGAATATGTGGATTGTAGGTTCAATTTTCCTATTTATACCGTTGGCATTGGGGATACCGTAGAGGAGGTGGATCCGTACATTGAAACGGTTGAGGTGCCAGCAGCGTGTAAGGTTGGAGATTCTGTGAGGGTGAAGGTACTATTTTCTCCTGGAGGTTATGATGGTAAGGTACAGGTGCTTCTGAGAAGGGGAAAACATCTTTTGTCCAGGACCTCCTTTATTGGGAGTAGGACAGATCACTTGCTGGCGAGTGTTGAACTGTCGTTTGTAGCTGATAGTGCTGGAACATGGATGTATGAGGTAAGGATTGTTCCAGGGGAAGATAGTAATGTTGAAAATAACTTCAGTAAGTTCAGACTCAGGATAAATAAAAAAGATAGAGTATGTGTTGTGGTGAATTCTAAGGCAAGCTTTGAGTCCAGATTTTTAAGAAGAATGCTGGAAGAAACAGGAAAAATTAGGGTTTATAATCTGGTAGAGAATGGAACTTCTTTTATTCCCCGAGGTGACGACAGAAACCTAACGCCTGATATTGATATATTGATTTTGTGTGGTTATCCCGGAGAGGACACCCCGGAGTTCATGATTAAAAAAGTTTCTGAAGTTATGAAGAAAGTACCTCATATTATTTTTGTGAATTCCCTTACCAATCTGAGGAAGCTTGAGGGGATTTTGTTCGGTGATATAAGTTTTGTAAAAGAGAAGATGAGTTTTGTTTATCCCGGTGCAGTTAACGAAGAGCATCCATTGCTGAAAAATCTTTCGGTTTCATACGATGTCTCCAGAGCATTTTCATTGTTGCCTCCATTAGGGTATGAATTCAAAACGGTGAGATATGGACCAGATTATTCTATCTTGGTTTCTGCGGAGGGGCTAAAGTCCAGGCCAATAGTCTTGATGGCAAAGAACGGGAAAGAAGCTCTATTTGTTGGTGATGACTTTTGGCGATGGTATTTTACGAGTATGGACACCGAGGTGGAAGGTTTTTATATGGACTTCTTCAGTATGCTTGTTGAATATTTGTCGAACCAGAGCACCGGACAGGTGTTTATACTCTCCGATAAAGATTTTTATCATGTCGGTGAAGCTGTAAATGTGAAGGGTGTGATCTATGACATTGATGGGAATATGATAAGGGAAGGTAAATTAACAGTTGAAATTTATAACTATGATGGAGAACTCAAACTGGTAAAAGATTGTGAACTGAAAGGTGGTCGTTTCGCTACTCATTTTAGGATAAGTAAGCCGGGAAGATACAAGCTGGTTGGCAGGGGGTTTCAAAAGGGTGTGGAGGTTGGTTCTGACACGGTTAATATAGAAATTATGGAAGAACCTTTGGAACTTTTAAAACTTGGTATGAATATCGAATCCCTGAGGGTGCTGGGTGCAAGAACAAATGGGCGTTTTCTCCTGCCTGGCGATATTGAAAGGATTTGTAAGAACCTCAGCGGAGAGGAAAAAGTTATCAGGAATTATTTTGAGGTAAAATTATATAAGGTCTGGTGG
>QNCQ01000055.1 GCA_003645825.1 Fidelibacterota bacterium | reverse complement strand
GCTGAAGCTTTATTAAGGAAATCTTTTATTGAGCTGAATGATTCCCTGGAGTAGAATTCGTCTTCGATTAATCTATGAGAGGATTCTACATCGGCATTAGCATTGGGGTAATGTGAGAGTCTTAGCATTTCAATATTGCATCACCTCAAAAGTTTTAATCTCATCCCCTTTTGAAATCGTATTATTCTGGATTTTAGTTTGGTTTTTGCTATGATACTATAGGTTATGTTAGGTTATGTTTTTTCTCCTTATCTTTGATTCCTTTTCCAAAAAATATCACAGATCATAATCCGTCAATGGACTATGCTCTCATCACTCATTACTCTTAAAGTTCTATCGTACCACCATGTGCATGAACTTTCCCTTCAAGGCGGAAAAAATTCTTGATTATAAATCGGCGTGATTGTAAGTTTGTGAGCTTTTTATTTGCCAAGGTGTAGAATTATGAGCAGGAAAATGTTTAAAACTTACTTTCCGAAGGCGAACGAGGTGAAAAGAGAGTGGCTCTTAGTGGATGCTGAGGGTAAAACTCTTGGTCGGTTAGCCAGTCGTATAGCCTATCTATTGAGGGGGAAGCATAAGCCCTACTTTTCTCCTCATCTGGATACGGGAGACTTTGTTGTAGTGATAAATGCTGAAAAGGTGAGACTTACCGGAAAGAAAGCGGAGCAGAAAACTTATTTTAAGCATTCCGGGTATCTGGGAGGCTGGAGACTTGTTCCTTTTAAGGAGATGATTCAAAAACATCCCGAGAGAGTTATTCAACATGCTGTTTGGGGAATGCTTCCCAAAAATCGGCTGGGAAGGAAGATTTTTAAGAAGTTGAAGGTTTATAGGGGGAATGAACACCCTCATCAGGCACAAAATCCCAGAAAGATAGAAATAGAGGGATAGTGAGTAATGGCAGAATATGAATGCATTGCCACTGGCAGGAGAAAGACATCGGTTGCAAGATTGAGGATGGCCCCTGGCAAGGGAAAGTTTTTGGTCAATGGGAAACCGCTTGAGGTTTATTTCCCAAGGCTTGCTCATAGGGAAGATATTGTTCGGCCATTAAAAGTTTGTGATATGCTGGGCAAGTTTGATATAAAGGTGAGAGTAGAGGGTGGAGGTATATCAGGGCAGGCTGGTGCGGTGAGGCTGGCAGTGGCGAGAGCTCTTGAGAAGTATGACCCTGATTTGAGAAAGATTTTGAAACCTGCTGGCTTGCTTTCCAGAGATCCACGAGTTAAAGAGAGGAAAAAGTACGGTCTCAGGGGAGCAAGGCGTGCATTTCAGTTCTCTAAGCGTTAATTATATAAATTGAGTAGGGGGTATATGGAAGAGATAACCTTCGATGTGCTTTGGAAATCTGGTGCACATTTTGGGCATCTGCGAAGCAAATGGAATCCCAAGATGAAAGACTATATTTTTGCTGAGAAAAATGGGATTCATATTATTGATTTGAAAAAGACCCAAAAATGTTTGTCTGAGGCTTTGAGATTTATCAGAGAGACAGTCCGTAACGGTGGGAACGTACTTTTTGTGGGGACGAAGAAACAGGCAAAAGAAATAGTGCAGAAGGAAGCTGATAGATGTGGAATGTTTTATGTTGTGGAAAGGTGGTTGGGTGGAACTTTGACGAATTTTCAAACAATAAAAAAGAGTATAAGAAGATTGCAGGAGCTTGAGGAGCTAAAAAAGTCAGGTTATGGTGATACTTATACCAAGAAGGAAAGACTCTCGCTGGAAAGGGAAAGGGAAAAGCTATCAATTCTGCATCGTGGTATAAGAGACATGAGATTCTTGCCGGATGCGCTCGTTGTCGTGGACGCAGCTTATGAAGAAACAGCGGTGAAAGAAGCAAATAGACTTGCAATTCCTGTTGTTGCTATTGTAGATACCAATGGAGATCCAACGATGGTTGACTATCCCATTCCAGCCAATGATGATTCTATTCAGACAATTCAATTGATAGTGGGAGCTGTAGCCGATGCTATAATTGAGGCCAAGAGCTCCAGCTTTGTTGAAACACCAGGTGAAGAAACCAAACAGGAGTAAACTTATGAAGATAGATGTCAGTCTCGTAAAAAGGCTCAGGGATATGACTGGAAGCGGTATTATGGATTGTAAAGAAGCTTTGAAAGAGGCGGATGGCGATATTGAGAAAGCAGTTGAAATTTTAAGGAAAAGGGGTATCGCAAAAGCTGAAAAAAAGGCAGGTAGAGAGGTCAAAGAGGGGGTGGTCTGGTCTTATATACATCCTGGGAATAAACTCGGGGTGCTTGTTGAAGTGAATTGTGAGACTGATTTTGTGGCCAGGACAGAGGATTTTAAGAATTTTGCCAAAGACATTGCTATGCAGATAGCAGCAGCGAATCCTCTCGTTGTTTCGAGGGAGGATTTAGACTCTTCTGTCATAAAAAAGGAGAGAGAAATCTACGCCGAGCAGGCGAAAGCTCAGGGGAAACCGGAGAATGTAATAGAACGAATTGTTGAAGGTAAGCTTGAAAAATTTTATCAAGAAGCATGTCTTTTGGAACAGCCATTTGTAAAAGACCCTCAGAAGACGGTGAGAGATTATCTTACAGAGATGATTGCAAAGCTGGGTGAGAATATTACCATTACTCGATTTGTAAGATTTCAGCTTGGGGTTTATGATTAACCTTCTCATGATATAGATAAAATGGTTTCAGAGCCGATATTTAGACGAGTTGTATTGAAGTTTTCCGGGGAGGTTCTCGGAGGCGAAAGACACAATGGTATAGATAGAAGTGTAGTAGAATATCTGGTAGATGAGATAAAGTCGATAAAAGAACTCGGGGTACAGATAGGGCTTGTAATAGGAGGCGGTAATTTTATCAGAGGGATTAGCTCTGCTGATTTAGGCCTTTCAAGGATTACAGCGGACTATATGGGTATGATTGCTACAGTGATGAATGCTCTGGCTTTAAGGGATTTTTTTAGAAATGCTGGAATTGATGCAGTAGTGTCATCGGCTATTTATATGCAGGATATTGCTGAGACGGTGGATATAGAGAAGTTGAAAAGGAAGTTAGATGATGGAAAGGTGTTGATTTTTGCTGGAGGTACGGGGAGGCCTTTTGTGAGCACTGATACTGCTGCAGCCCTGCGGGCATGTGAGTTTTCTGCTGATGCGATTATAAAGGGAACGAAGGTTGAGGGATTGTTTGACAGGGACCCTGAGAAATACAAGGGGGCAAAGTTCATCCCTGACATTACTTATACAAATGTTCTCAACAGAGGGCTGAATGTGATGGATTTGACCGCTTTTACTATGTGTCAGGCAAATAGAATTCCTATTATAATTTACAATATGAATAAAAAGGGCTATTTAAAAAGAATAATTCTTGGTGAGAAACTTGGAAGTATAATTCATGGGAAATAGGGTATGATAGAGGATATTTTGAAGGACGCGGAAGAGCGAATGAAAAAAAGCCTTGAGAACACAAGGCATGAGCTTTTGACTATTAGAACGGGGAGAGCAACCCCAACCTTGCTTGATGGCGTAAAGGTAGAATATTACGGCTCTATGGTCCCATTGAAGCAGGTTGCGAATGTGGTAGCTCCGGAGGCGAGGCTGCTTGTAGTCAATCCATATGATAGGTCTGCTCTACCTGCGATTGAGAAGGCAATAATTCAGGCGAACCTTGGATTGAATCCGATGAATGATGGGAATGTTATCAGAATTCCAATTCCTCCTTTAACTGAAGAAAGGAGACAGGAGCTTGTCAAGCTTGCGCACAAACTCTGTGAAGATGGCAGGATTGCGGTAAGGAATATAAGAAGAGATGCTAATGATATGGTTAAAGATTTGAAAAAAGACCATGAGATTTCAGAAGATGAGGCCGAGGTTGCTTTTGAGAAAATTCAGAAGCTGACGGATAAGTACATAGACGAAATAAACACTATGTTAAAGAGTAAAGAAAAAGAACTCCTGGAAGAATGAAAGCCCCTAGGAAAGGGGCTTTTCTATTAGCATTTTGACCATCCACAACTTGGGCAGGTTAGACATCCGCTTTCATGGTATACAGTGGCTCCGCATTCAGGGCAGGTAGTTAGTAATTTTTCGCTACGGTGCCTATTTTGTGGTTTTTGGTTTGTAGGTTCAGGGCTCTGGTTTGTTTTTTTGTTGGTGTTTTGGCCATTGAAGGATTTTTCTCTCTCCTCAATGTACCATTCGAGAGCTTTGGCTATGGCGTCGGGGGTAGACAGAATGACCTCTCCGTTTTCCCAAACCGGGCTGGGGCCACCAATCCCTTTCAACTGTTTTATTATATCTCGTACATCTATACCTGACCTTAGTGCAAGCGAGATTAATCTCCCAATCGCTTCTGATTCTTCTTGTGCCTGACTCCCTGCTTTCCCAATGTTTGTGAAGACTTCACAGAGACCATATTCGTCTTCATTTATTGTTACGTAGAGATTTCCTACTCCGGTTTTTACCCTTCTTGTGATGCCTCTTGTTACCACGGGTCTAGGACGTGGGTGCAACTTCTGAGAAGCGTTTTCCCCCCTTTCTCCCTCTTTTTTCCCTACATATAGAACCTGTTGGTCTTTGCTTCCATCGCGATAGATTGTTATACCTTTACATCCCAGTTCGTAGGCAAGCCAGTAAGCTTTTCTTACGTCTTCCACTGTAGCATCGTGTCTGAAATTACACGTTTTACTTACTGCATTGTCGGTGTATTTCTGGAAGGCAGCCTGTATTTTTACGTGCCATTCCGGAGAAATATCGTGCGCTGTAACAAAAATCTGTTTCATCCAATCCGGGATTCCTTCTATATTCTGAATTGTCCCCTCTTTTTCTATTCTTTTCATTAGTCCTTTGCTATATATTCCTTCTTGTTTGCAAGCTTCTTCAAAATAAGAGTTAACATACAGAAGATTTGTTCCATCCATTACACTTTTTGTGTATACTAGGGAGAAAAGAGGCTCAATACCGCTTGAACAGTCAGATATCATAGATATGGTACCTGTAGGTGCAATTGTTGTTATGGCTGCATTTCTTAGGCGTGGGCCTTCAGGGTAAAATATACTGTTTTTCCACTCGGGAAATGCTCCTCTGGTTTCTGCGAGTTTTATACTGGCCTCTCTTGCTCTTTCAGATATGAATTTCATAAAGGTTTTTGCTGTCTCGAGAGCTTTATCGGAATTGTATGGAATTTTGAGTTTTATGAGTGCATCAGCGAACCCCATTACACCTAAGCCAATTTTCCGGGTTTTCTTTACGGTTTCCTCTATTTTTTTCAAGGGAAATTTATTTACATCGATTACATTATCTAGAAAGTGGACGGCACAGTCAACAACTTCCCCGAGTCGGTCAAAGTCTATCCTGCCGTCGACTACAAAGTTTGAAAGATTAATTGAACCGAGGTTGCATGATTCATTGGGCAACAGCGGTTGTTCTCCGCACGGGTTTGTTGCTTCAATCTCTCCAAGTTTTGGAGTCGGATTGTTTTCATTTATTCTGTCAATAAAAATGATTCCAGGATCTCCACACTGCCATGCGTTTTTGGTTATTATATTAAAAACTTCCCGGGCGTTCAGCTTACCTACAACTTTTCCATTTTGAGGATTTATAAGTTCGTATTCCTCTCCCTTTCTGGCTTTTTCCATGAAGTCGTCGGTTACTGCGACAGATATATTGAAATTTGTTAGTTCATTAGGATCAAGTTTGCAGTTTATGAATTCCATTATATCAGGATGGTCAACCCTTAGAATTCCCATGTTAGCTCCACGCCTTGTCCCTCCCTGTTTTACGGCTTCAGTTGCGGCATTGTATACCTTCATAAAAGATACTGGACCGCTTGCCACTCCGTTGGTTGACCTGACCACGCTGTTTTTCGGCCTCAGTCGTGAGAAGGAGAAGCCCGTTCCTCCTCCGCTCTTATGTATCAATGCAGTGTCTTTAAGAGTCTGAAAAATTGAGTCCATGGAGTCTTCTATCGGCAAAACGAAGCATGCAGCAAGTTGACCAAGTTCCCTGCCTGCATTCATTAAGGTAGGAGAGTTAGGCATAAAGTCTTTGTTTGCCATTAAGTTATAAAATCTTATTACAGTTTCCTTTACCTCGTTATCGCTGGCTCCGTACAGGTAATCTGCCTTTCCGATGGCTATTGCAACGCGCCATAACATATCTTCCGGAGTTTCGATTACATTCCCACTGGTGTCCTTCTTGAGGTATCTTCTCTTGAGTACTTCCGTAGCATTTTGTGAGAAGTGTGGTTTTACAAGCTTTCCGTTGCCGGAGAATTCCTGCATAGTTATTTCTATATCAAGGATGCTTTCAATAGATTTTCTACTCATTATTGCCTCACATTTTGAAATATTTTCACAGTAGGTTTAATATAAAACCATTACCAGAATAAATCAAGGATTTATACAATATGTTGATGTCTATTTATGTATTGTAACAACACCTTGTTATTTTTAATTTTGGGGTGGTTCCGCTAAAAAAATGAAAGTATTTTCTTTGAGTAATTATAAGACTCTTAAGTTTTATTTGATGGAGCTTGTGTTGCCGGGATACTGTAAGGGGTGAATATATTGTAAAAAGTTGGAACCGTCACCTAAAAGTAGTTGCATATTTAGCTGTGGTTATTTGGACTTCTTTCTCTTTGTAGTTCTGTATTTTACATTTACGTTGAACTCACTATCTGTTTTTATATGAGATTTTTATTGCTTTAATCTGGCGTGAGTGTTACATTTTTAACAATCGTGTTACTTGAGGTGGATATGGACAAGGTTATACGGTTTGGGGTTTCGCTACCAAAAGATTTGCTTGTAAGGTTTGATAGAGAAATAGCGAATAAAGGATATAATAACCGATCGGAAGCTATTCGGGATCTGATTCGGGAATTTCTTGTTCGACAGGAAATAGATAAGGATATGGAGGTAGTTGGTACCCTTACAATAGTCTACGATCACCACGTAAGAGACATCAGTGATAACCTGACGGCAATCCAGCATGAAAGTTATCGGTATATTCACTCCAATATGCACATCCATCTTGATCATGACAACTGTTTGGAAGTGATAGTTCTAAGAGGAAAATACAGCACTATATCAAAGATTGCTGACAAAATTATAGGTTCCCGTGGAGTCAAACATGGGAAGTTAACTTTTACCTCCACAGGGAAGAACCTATCGGGGGTATAATCAATGACAAAGGGGGAGTTCAATGAAAAAACTAATTTCTCTGGCACTATTTGTGGTTGTTGTTTCCGGGGTGCTCCTCGGAACGGAGCAGGAAAAGAGGGATACTCTGAAGATTTATCCTTTCCCGGAAATCACAGTAACCGCTTCGAGAGTAAAGTATCCGTCAACGGAGATTCCTTTTTCTATCACTGTTGAGGACATTGAAAAAACAGCGTTTAAGTCGAGCATGAGGCTTTATGATATGGTAAATACTCTGCCTGGGGTATTCATAACCAGTAGAACAAACATGGGATACGGGGTTGGACGTGGCTCGGGAGGCTCAATGTCAATAAGAGGTGTGGGAGGCTTTCCTACCACTCGTTCCCTTATCCTGATAGATGGAAGACCAGATGTTATGGGAATTTTTGGTCACCCCATTAATGATGTTTATTTCCTGACGAATACAAAAGCTATCGAAGTAATTAAAGGGCCTGCTTCCCTTCTATATGGTTCTAATGCTCTGGCAGGGGTTGTAAATGTTGTCCTTAAGCACGAATATAAGAACGGGCTACATTTATCCCTTCCTGTGCTATACGGAAGCTTTAACACTATAAGCGCCGCTATGGAAAATACCTTTGAGAGAAATGGAATGGGCTACAATTTAACCTTTGGCAGGAGAAAATCTGAAGGTTTTCGCAAACTCAACAATACAGGAAATGACTCATATAAATCGGACTTTTGCAATTTCGAGTTCCATGCTAACTTAAGAGAGAAGACCAGAGTGGTAGCAAACCTTTACAAAAATGACATGTGTCTATATGATCCTGGACAGGTTGACAATCCAAGATACGATAACTGGTATGACATACGAAGAGCAGGGTTTGACGTCACGGGGACTTTTAAAGCCAAACGTACGAGTAGTGAGTTGAAAGTACACTATAACAGTGGGAAACATAAGATATGGGATGGATGGAAATCAGAAGACTACACCGCCGGGGTAATGCTAACAGAAAGCTTTACTTTCAAATCCGGTTCAAATCTGATTGTGGGCTATGATTACAGGAAATATGGTGGAAAGGTGCTACAGCCAATGAAAGTAGAAAGAAATGTTGTAGAGAATAGTGTATTTGCTGTGTGTCATCTAAAATTATTGAATAAGATCGCAATAGACGCAGGAACAAGATTTGTAACAGGGGACGTAGTAAAAGATATGGTAATACCTGCTATGGGTATGGTTTACAACGTTAGCAACTGCTTCAGTTTGAAAGCATATTATTCAAAGGGCTACAGAAATCCAACAGTGAGTGAACTGTATTTATTTGGATCGGCGAATTCCAATCTCAAACCGGAGTACTCAAATAATTGCGAGTTTTCTTCTGAACTGAGATTGGGATACCTGAAAGCCACAGTGACCGCATTCAAAGTAAAAGTCAGTGATATGATCCAGACTGTGAATTTCAAGAATATTAATGTAGGAAATTTCGAGAGTAAGGGCATAGAAACTTCGCTGATTTATATAATTCCGGGGGGGCATCTATATTTGGGAGGATATTTTGCCGATTATTCTAATAAGATTGCGGGTAGCCCAGATAAAAAAATCAATCTTGGTTTTCTATATCATATAAAGCCTACGATAACAGCCAATGTCAGTGGTGAATATGTTGCAGGCCTTATAAGCTATAAAGATCCCTATGCTTATGGCCCTCCGGTTTATGTTGAGCTCGATCCCTATTTTGTGCTGAATGGCAAACTGAGTTTCACTCTTGTGAAAAACCTGGAGATACTTTTTGCTGTAAACAATATTTTTGATACAAACTACGAGACAATGTATGGTTTCCCAATGCCGGGCAGGAATTTTCAAGTTGGTTTAAAACTTGCATACTGAGGTGAAGTCGCAGTATAAAGATTTGATAGACTATTTCGACAAAATAGCTTCTGATTTTAGAACTGATCCTGGAGAAGGTCAGAGAGCTGAGTACATATTTGAGATGCTGAAACCGACTAGAACAAAAGTGGCCATAGATATAGGTTGTGGAAACGGGTTTTTACTCCCAATATTGAGGAGATGTGCGGAAACCGTTGTAGGGGTCGATATATCTCGGGGAATGCTGAAGCTGGCAAAGATCAATGGGATTGTAATCAACTCAAACGCAGAGGTACTTCCGATAAAGGATGAATCGGTTGGTATTATTCTAAATTATTGTGTCCTCCCTCATATTAGGGATAGGATTGCCGCTTACCGGGAGTACCATAGAGTTCTATGTCCTGGCGGTGTGGTTTACATAATCCATCCTGAGGGCAGAGAAAGGACGAACGAGATTCATAAAGAAATTGGAAGCCCTGTTAAAAATGATCTTCTGCCGGCCGGGAGTATTCTGATGAAAGAGCTATCTGACATTGGGTTCAAAATTGTAAGTCACGTGGATTCAATCAATCTGT
>QNCQ01000054.1 GCA_003645825.1 Fidelibacterota bacterium | reverse complement strand
GGTGAAATTGTAAAAAAGAGAGAGGAGAAAAGTGGTAAATCTTAATCTGGGAAACTTGATGAATCAACTGAGAAATGTTCAAAAACAATTGGAAAAAGTTCAGGAGGAGCTTGAGACTGTTGTAGTAGAAGGTAGTGCAGGTGGAAGCATGGTTAAGGTCAAGGCAAATGGAAAACAAGAAATACTATCTGTAAAAATTGATCCGGAGATTCTACGTGAAGATATTGAGATGATAGAGGAAATGGTCGTTGCAGCTGTGAATCAAGCCGTCAAGAAGGCCCAGGAAGCGTATCAACAGAAAATAGCTGAGGTAACGGGAGGTATTTTCCCACAAATGCCAGGAGGTTTCAAGATACCTGGACTATGAGTGCTTTGCCCGAACAACTTCAGAGATTAATAGAACTTCTGGAGAAATTCCCTGGCGTGGGGAAAAAATCAGCGCAGCGTCTAGCTCTTTATGTGCTGAAGGCTCCACGAGATGAGGTTGTGTTACTTGCCAGGACTCTCATTGAAGTTAAGGATAGAATAAAGACCTGCTCCGTATGCCACAATATTTCAACCACAGATCCGTGTCATATCTGTTCCAATCCTAAGAGAGATCATTCTCTTATATGTGTTGTGCAGGATGCCATTGATATAATTTCTATAGAAAAAACGGGATGGTATAATGGAGTATACCATGTTCTGGGTGGTGTAATTTCCCCCCTTGATGGGATTGGGCCGGATAACCTTAATATAACCAGTTTGCTTTCCAGGCTTGATGGTATAAAAGAGGTGATTCTTGCTTTAAACCCCACACGTCAGGGAGAGACAACTGTCCTATATCTGTCCAAGCTGCTAAAACCATACGGAGTAAAGGTGACCAGGCTTGCATACGGCCTTCCTATCGGGGTAAATATAGAGTTTGCGGATGAGATGACTCTTCTTAAAGCTCTGGAAGGAAGGACAGAGGTGTGACAATTCTTACCGTTCCCAATCTTATAACGTTAACAAGAATAATTCTTACTCCTCTTTATCTGTATTTTATCCTTGTGCCCAGGTATGGATATAAACTTGCTTCATTGATAATCTTTTCAATAGCAATTTTTACGGACCTCATTGATGGGTATTATGCGCGTAAATATGGAAAGACTTCCAGGACAGGGAATTTCCTGGATCCTCTCGCAGATAAAATTTTAATAATAAGTGCCTATATATCATTTACATTTGTTAATGACCTGATCCCCATATGGATGGTTCTGGTTATATTTATAAGAGACCTTGTTGTTACAGGTCTCCGGATCGCTTTTGAGAGAAAAGGCCTGAGTATGACTACCAGAAAAACGGCAAAATATAAAACAGCTATACAGGGATTTAATATTTTCTTCATTTTGATTTACTTGGTAATTATAGAACATTTCAATATTGGATTCCTCAATAAGCTGGTAAATTTTATCGAGGAATATAAGCTTGTCTACGACATTACTCTTGTAGCTACGATTATTACAGTTTACACGGGAATAGACTACATTCTGGTTAATCGAAAAATTTTAAAAGAAAGCGGTGCCCACAGTGAAACCAGTTAAGGTTATCACAAAAGCATTCTCCAGCTTTTTATGGGTAGGTTACGTTCCTGTTGCACCTGGCACGGTCGGTAGTCTGGCAGGTGCAGTTGTATGGTTCGTTATGCCTTATAAAACCATACGGGTAAGGTTGCCTGTGGTTTTACTATTTTTCCTTATTGGCCTGGTAGTAGCGGCTCTGGAAGAAAAAGAGACAAACAAGAAAGACCCTAGAAATGTTGTTATAGATGAAGTTGTAGGCATGTGGATTCTGTTTATGTTGATAGGCTGCATGTATTTTAAAGATAGTATTCCTAAAACTGCTACAGCTTTTGTTTTGTTTAGAGTCTTTGATGTTGCGAAGATACCCCCTATGCGGGTGATTGAAAAGATTCATGGGGGACTGGGGGTAATGCTCGATGATGTCGTTGCGGCCATTTATTCTGCCATCGTAGTAAATCTCGTATTCTTTTTTCTATGAAAGCAGGGATTATTAATATAGGTTCAGAGTTGACATCGGGTTTGGTCTGTAATTCAAATGCTTCGCATATTGGGAAAATTTTATGCCTGTTTTCACTGGACGTTGGTTTTATACTTACCTTACCTGACCGGGTTGATACAATTGTGAAAGCACTGAAACAGGTTTGTGACGGGGCACAGCTTGTGGTCATTACCGGTGGTCTAGGCCCAACTCATGATGATTGTACAAAAGAGGCTCTAGCGAAATTCACCAAGAGAAAATTGTCTTTCCACAAGGAAACGGCTGAGCTTGTCGAGAAAAAGCTGCTTGAGCGAGGAGTACGTATATCCAATGAGAGATTTTTAGGTGCCTATCAGCCAGAAGGAATGGAGATTTTAAAGAACCCCATAGGTACAGCCCCGGGACTTAGATTTTCTCACAGGGGTACCGAATTCTTTGTCTTTCCTGGGGTACCTGTGGAAATGGAAGTAATGGCAGAGCAATATCTAATACCATACTTAGAGAAGGTTTCGAGAGAGCGAAGAACTATAAAGGTAATCCGCACTTTCCAGCTTCCGGAATCGAAGATTAATGAGCTTTTAGAACCTGTGATAGAAGAATTTCCTCTGCTGGATGTTGCATTCCTCCCGAGACACATTTCAAATGATATAGTGATAAACGCTCCATCAGAGGAAAAGATTTCTCTTGATCGATTTGTCGAAGAAGCAAAGCGAGCACTTGGAGAGAAAATTTACGGTTACGATGAAGATACCATGGAAAGTGCTGTAGGTAAACTTTTGAGAGATAAAAATTTAACCCTGTCAGTGGCTGAATCCTGTACAGGGGGGCTGGTCAGCAATCGGATAACCAATATACCCGGTAGCTCAGAATACTTTATGGGGGGTATTGTATCCTATGACAACAGTGTGAAAATCAACATTTTGAAAGTGAAAGCTGAGACTATTGAGAAATATGGTGCCGTCAGCGAGCAAACTGCTGTGGAAATGGCAGAGGGAGTGAGAAACGTTCTTGGAACAGACATTGGGGTAAGTACAACCGGGATAGCAGGACCCAGTGGTGGGACGAAAGATAAGCCAGTAGGTACGGTCTGGGTTGGTTATTCTGATAGAGAGAAAGCTTTTGCAAAAAAATTCATAGTGGATTATAACCGTGAGCTTAACAAACTGATATTTTCGCAATTATGCCTTGATACTCTGCGAGTAGAGCTTTTGAGAGAGAAAGGAGAAGGTAAGTGAAAAGGACATTTATAGCAGCTCCCATTTCTGATGAAGTCAGAGAATTAATCAGAAGGATAAGATTGGAGATACATGGGCTCGAAAATGTGGTAAGGCTGGTAAAACCAGAGTTTGCCCATATAACATTAAAATTCATAGGGGATACTTCTGAAAATGATTTTGAAAGTATAGTAGAAACGATAAAACGTAGTTTGAAAAATGTTTCTCCTTTTGAAGTAATTATTGAAAATACAGGAGTATTTCCGACACCGGCAAACCCTCGAGTGTTGTGGCTTGGAATCAGTGAAGGAATTAGTCAACTGGAAAAGATAAGTAATTTTCTAAATAGAGAAATATCAAAAATAGGTTATCCTAAAGAAAAAAGAAGTTTTAAGGGACACATTACAGTTGGGAGAGTTAAGAACAAGCATAGCTCATTTTCTGTTGTTAAGAAATTTTTAAATTTTTCCTACGATCCGATTAGCTTTTTTGTGGAAAAAATTATATTTTATGAAAGTGTGTTAAGACCAGATGGAGCGAAATATTATCCAATATATGAGATAAAGATTTAAAAAGGGGGAGATTCGTAAAATGAATCAAAAGAAGAATGAAAAGAAAGAGAGGGCGATAGAACTTGCTATCGCACAAATAGACCGTCAGTTTGGAAAAGGTTCGATAATGCGTCTTGGTGATGAAAAAGCAAAGATCAAAATTGATATCATTCCTACAGGTTGTCTTTCTCTCGATGCCGCAATAGGAGTCGGTGGAATTCCTCGTGGCAGGATCACAGAAATCTATGGGCATGAATCCTCTGGAAAGACAACGCTGGCGCTTCATATCATTGCAGAGGCACAGAAAGCAGGCGGATATGCTGCTTTTGTAGACGCCGAGCATGCTCTTGACCCTGTGTATGCTGAGAAGCTGGGCGTGGATGTTAAGAATCTATTGATATCGCAACCTGATAGCGGGGAACAGGCTCTGGAAATTACAGAAACTCTTGTGAGGAGTGGTGCCATTGATGTGATCGTAATTGATTCGGTTGCTGCTCTGGTTCCAAGGGCGGAGCTCGAGGGTGATATGGGGGATTCCTATGTTGGATTGCAGGCGAGACTCATGTCCCAGGCTTTGAGAAAGCTTGCTGGTGCGGTCAACAAGTCTAATACAGCTGTCATTTTTATCAATCAGATAAGAGAGAAAATAGGAGTTATGTTTGGCAATCCTGAGACGACCACTGGAGGAAGGGCTTTGAAATTCTACACCTCGGTAAGGCTTGAAATTCGGAAGCTTACCACGATAAAGGAAGGGGATTCGGTAATCGGTACGCGTACAAAGGTCAAAGTTGTGAAAAATAAACTTGCACCACCTTTCAGAGAAACTGAATTCGATATTCTCTACGGGCAAGGTATATCGTACGAAGGAGATGTTCTGGATATGGCTGTACAGGCGGGGATTGTTCAAAAATCAGGCTCGTGGTATTCTTATGGTGACGAAAGGCTTGGACAGGGAAGAGAAAACGCAAAGAGTTATCTAAAAGAAAATCCTGAACTATTTAGAGAAATTGAGGAGCAGGTAAAGGAGTTTCTGGGATTAAAAACAAACGAGAATAAAGTTAAAGATTGATCGATGAGCGAGGTTACCAGAATAGAACAGAGCCCCATTAAGAGAGAACTGTTTTATGTTTATATTGGTGGAGCTCAGGATGTTCTGGAGCTAAAGCATCAAACAATTCGGTTTTTTGGATTGAAAGCGGGCGATAAACTGAATGATAAAAAGCTTAAGGTTTTACTTGAACACGATTCCTACGAGAGAGCAAAAGATGTAGCTTTCAGGTTTCTTTCGAGGGGGCCAAAAACAGAATTTGAAGTTTTTAGACATTTGAGAAAGAAGGGCTTTGATGAAAAAACTTCACTAAGGGTTATTGCACTCTGCCTTGAGAAGGGACTGCTAAACGATTACAAATACGCGGAAGCTTATGTTGAGGAGTTTCTGCGGTTGAAAAGGGGTGGTAGGTATAAAATATGGAAGAAGCTGATGGAAAAGGGTATATCCAGAAAAATTATTCAGAAAGTTTTGAGAAAAGGACTAACTGATGATAAACAGATGGAACTGGCACTGGAGCTTGCGGAGAAAAAGCTAAAACTTGTAAAGAACAAGAAGGGTAAAAAGGCAAAGGTTTTTAAATATCTAATTCAGAAGGGGTTTGGTAGAAATGTTGCTTACAAAGCTGTTAAAAGCATTACTTAGCCTTATTTTCTTTGCAGGAGTTCTTATGCCTGAGGATGTAATAAAATTACCAGAACCGAGATTAAAAGGGGATATGTCCCTTGAAGAAACTATTTCTAAGAGGCGATCGATAAGATCTTTTGGCAGTAAAGCTATGAGTCTTGACCAATTGTCCCAGCTTCTGTGGGCTGCTCAGGGAATAACTGATAAGCAGCACGGGTTCAGAAGTGCACCCTCTGCAGGAGCAACATATCCGATGGAACTTTATGTCTTTGTGAAAAATGTTAAAGGAATACCTGCTGGATTATACAGGTACGTGGTAGAAAAACACGCACTACAGGAAGTGGAGAAGGGCGACTTTTCCGGGGTTCTTTCCGAATGTGCTTTGGGACAGTATTCAGTTAAAAGTGCAGCGATTAATTTTCTCATATCTGCTGTTTTTGAGAGAACCACCCAGCGATATGGGAAGAGAGGTATTATGTACGTTCATATGGAGGCAGGACACATTGCACAGAACCTTCATCTCCAGGCCGTGGCGTTAGGACTTGGATCTGTCCCGGTAGGGGCTTTTCATCCTGATAAGGTAGAGGAAGAGTTTGATATAACCGGGGAACCGTTGTATATAATTCCTGTTGGCTATCCAAAGTAAACGCTGTATCCGGGGTCTTAGAAATAGTATTGTTAATCATAGAAACAAACCGTAATTTTTGTGATATTGAAAAAAGAAGGGGTATTCTGGTTTATGAGGAGCTCAAAAGAGGTCAGAAAAAGTTTTCTTGAATTTTTCAGATCGAAGGATCATGTAATAGTGGGAAGCGCTCCCGTAATCCCTGAGGGTGATCCTACGCTTCTGTTCACAAACGCCGGAATGAATCAATTTAAACCTATATTTCTTAACATTGAGAAACCCCGGTATAAAAGAGTTGCAAACTCTCAAAAGTGCATAAGAGTAAGTGGAAAACATAATGACCTGGAGGAGGTTGGTAAAGACACATACCATCATACCTTTTTTGAAATGCTCGGCAACTGGTCGTTTGGAGATTATTACAAAAAAGAAGCTATAGAGTGGGCATGGAAACTGGTTACAGAAGTGTGGAAACTCGACAAAAGCCGATTGTGGGCGACCGTTTATGAGGATGATGATGAAGCAGCGAGATTGTGGAGGGAGGTGACAGATATTTCTCCTGATAGAGTTTTAAGATTCGGGGAAAAGGACAATTTCTGGGAAATGGGGGAGACCGGCCCCTGTGGCCCCTGCTCGGAAATTCATTATTACATCGGGGAAGCTCCCGAAAAACAGGATGCTAAAAAAATAAACTCAGGAGATCCAGAATACATAGAAATATGGAATCTGGTATTCATACAATACAATAGAGAAGCAGACGGAACACTTATTCCCTTACCTCAAAAACACGTTGACACCGGGGCGGGTCTGGAGAGAATAGTCGCAATTCTTCAGGGAAAGAAATCAAATTATGATACAGACCTTTTTAAGCCACTTATCGATGCTATTTCTGAGATAACGGGAGTCAGCTACAGTGAAGAAACCGGTATGGCCCACAGGGTAATAGCTGACCATATCAGAATGCTTTCATTTTCGATAGCGGATGGAGGGCTACCTTCAAATGAGGGCAGAGGATATGTCATAAGGAGAATACTAAGGCGAGCAGCAAGATTTGGGAGAATGCTGGATATGCATGAACCCTTCATTTATAAGCTCGTGAATGTTCTTGCAGACATAATGGGAGACGTTTATCCAGAGATTGTAGAAAGAAAAGAGCATATAGAAAGAGTAATAAAATATGAAGAAGAGCTTTTTAGCGATACCTTAGACAGGGGTTTGAACCTGTTCTCCAAAATTGTTAAAGAAGTGAAATCTCGCGGGACAAACAAAATTTCAGGCGAAGATGTTTTTAAGCTTTATGATACTTTTGGATTCCCGGTAGATCTAACAAGACTTCTTGCCGAAGAAGAGGGATTAACAATTGATGAAGATGGCTTTAGTAGAAATTTGGAACTGCAGAAACAAAAGAGCCGAGCAGCAAAAGCCTTTAGAGTAGAAGAGGCTCACAAAAAGTTTGAATGGGAAATTTTGACAGAGGGAAAGGATTCAGAATTTATAGGTTATGAAACTATGGAATCAGAGGCTGTGATACGTAGATATAGTACCTCTGATGATAGAGTATACGTTGTCTTGAATAAAACGCCATTTTATGCCGAAGCTGGAGGGCAGATAGGGGACACAGGGAAAATAAGGGGGAAAAGCTTTGAGATAAGTGTCCTCGACACAAAAAAATTTAATAACTCCATTGTCCATATTGGAAAGCTGGAAAAAGGGAGCATAGATAAGGAAGACTGCCTTGTCTACGCAACTGTTGATGTTGAAAAGCGAAAAGCGACACAACGAAACCATACAGCTACACACTTGTTGCACAAAGCGTTAAGGGAGGTCCTCGGTGAACACGTTCATCAGGCAGGTTCTCTTGTTGCTCCTGATAGATTAAGATTTGACTACACTCACTATGGCAAGCCAAAGGACGAGGAGCTGGAGAAAGTTGAAGACATTGTGAATCGTGCAATTCTCGATAATAAGGCTGTGAATACATATTATAGAAAATATCAGGAGGCTAAGAAGGAAGGAGTTATAGCTCTTTTTGGTGAAAAGTATGGTGATATAGTTCGTGTCGTTGAGATTGAAAATTTCAGCAAAGAATTGTGCGGTGGGACACATGTTCGAAGGACTGGAGATATAGGGTTCTTTAAGATTATAGCTGAAACATCTGTTGCAGCGGGCATTAGAAGAATCGAAGCTGTTACTGGTCTGGAGGCCATTAAGATATCAAGAAGATATGACAAACAGCTTAAGAAGCTTGAAGAATCTCTTGGTGTTCCAAGAGATAACATCGTCCAGAGGATTGAGAAGCTTCTTGAGGAAATAAAAAAGCTAAAAAAAGGGGGTATGGTAAGCCAGAATGTCTCCGAGATAGAATTTGAAAATAAAGAACAGGAAAAACTTGGCGAGATAAACATTATTAAGAAATTTGTTGAGAATGGAAGTGAACAGGTGCTCATGGAGTTGTCCGATAAACTGAGAGCAACACGGAAAAAGTGCATAGGGATCTTTGGTACAATCGAGGATTCCAAACCCAGAATTGTTATTGCTGTTACAGATGATTTAATCAGAGAATATAGGATTAAAGCAGGAGATATAGCAAAGTTATTTGGGAAAGCCATTAATGGAGGAGGTGGCGGGAAATCCCATATGGCAACTGCTGGCGGAAGAGATGTGAATAAATTAAAAGAGGTTATTGACAATGCCAGTGGAATAATATCAAAGTACTTGGATAGAGGTTCATAATGGAAAAGCTTATTTTTGAATATTCAAAAGAGGGCAAAAAAGGGTTTTCGTTGCCCGATTTCGAGTACAAAAAGATTGATGATTTAATCCCTGAAAAATTTCTCCGTGGGAAAGAGCCTGAGCTCCCGGAAGTATCAGAGCCCGAGGTGGTAAGACATTTCGTAAAACTTTCTTCTATGAATCACCATGTAGACAAGGACTTCTATCCACTGGGGTCATGTACCATGAAGTACAACCCAAAGGTTAACGATGTTCTTTCCACGCTGCCCGGGTTTACAGAGCTTCACCCTCTTCAACCTGTTGAGACAGTTCAGGGTGCTCTTCAGATATTATTCGAGATGGAAAGACTATTATGTGAAATTACCGGAATGCATTCAGCCACTCTTCAACCAGCTGCGGGATCTCATGGCGAACTGACCGGCGTTTTGATAATGAAGAAGTATCATCGCAGTAAAGGAGAAAACAGGGAATTTGTTCTTATTCCGGACTCCGCTCATGGCACCAATCCCTCAAGTGTGGTTTCTTCCGGTTTTAAGACTCTGCCACTGAAAAGTAATGAAAAGGGGCTGGTTGATATCGATGACCTGCGTCAGAAGATGAATGAAAAAGTTGCAGGTTTAATGCTCACAAATCCTAATACTTTAGGTCTTTTTGAAGAAGAGATAGAAGAGATAGCTAAAATCGTTCACTCTTATGATGGAATTATGTACATGGACGGGGCAAACCTTAATGCTTTGCTTGGGATAGTAAAACCAGCTGACATGGGATTTGACATCGTTCATATAAATCTTCACAAGACGTTTTCAACTCCTCACGGTGGGGGTGG
>QNCQ01000053.1 GCA_003645825.1 Fidelibacterota bacterium | reverse complement strand
TTACTTTATCATGAATGAGGATCTGAAGTTTCTCGTAGTTATCTAGGTATCTGTCGTGGTGGAGGAAAATTGGGAGTGACTTTGTTGGTATGATCCGTGGCAGGGGGCATTTTTCCTTTGCTTTCAGACTAATGATCTCTGGATATATAACGATGTTTTTAAGTTTTTTCAGGGAGCGCTGGGTTTCTGTATCGAAGTATCTGATAGATGTGATAGTATCTCCAAAGAACTCGATTCTGATCGGGAAATCGTGGTAGGGAGGGAAAAAGTCCAGAATATAGCCTCTTCTCGAAAAGGAAAAAACATCTTCTGTGAAGTCTGACATTTCGTAACCATTTTCTACCAGGAAGCGTATTATTTTATCCTGGGAGATTGTTTGATTGATTGTGAGAGATAAAGCTACGGAAAGGATACTTTCCGGTTTAGGAATTTCCTGCAGGAGGTTTTCCGTCCGGGCAAGAAGGATCGCCTTCTGCTTTGTTAGCAGATTTACTATTGATTTTGAAAAGTTGATTGTGGCTTGGCTATCTTTTAAGAAAGCTTCTTGATCCGGGGGGCGGGGTAGTAGAGATACCTGGTCTTTTTTGATAGAGAAAGTCAGTAGGTCTCTGGAAATGTTATCCAGCTCCTCTTCTTCGGGAGAAGTAATGATGATTTTGTTTTTAAGAGATCTGGACAGGGTCGCGATGAAAAAGCTTAGGGCTGATGAGTTGGTAGTGTTTAGGGAGACTTTTCTGTTTGTACGGAGCTTTTCGAGTATGGCCAGAAAAGAAGAGTGCTGGGAAAATTTATCTAGGATGGATTTTGTTGGAGAGTTTTTCATGTTTCACGTGAAACACTGGAGAAATTTTTCTTTTTAAAGAGAATCATAAGAGCAGTGATGTCGGATGGGAGAATTCCTGGAATTCTCGAAGCCTGTCCCAGCGTTTCCGGGCGAATTCTGTTTAATTTTTCTCTCGCCTCTTTGCTTATAGTGTCTATTTTATCGTAGTCAATATTTTTTGGGAGCTTGAAGTTTTCACTTTCTTTCATGCTTTCTACCAAAGCGGAGCTTCTTTTAATGTACCCTTCGTATTTGACTTCGGTTTCAATATGGAAATCGAGGCGGGGGTATTTATAAATTCTGGTTAGAAGTGAATCCGGGATGAAGACTTTTATGTCTTTGAAAGAGATCTCAGGTCTTCTGAGTAGTTTGTGGAGTGAGGCCCCAGACGAATATCTTTTTGAGGACAGATTTTTTCTTTTTGCCATGATAGCGAACTCTTCTGGAGAGAGGAATCTTTTTTTCAGAAAGTTGATGGTTTCGGTAGCTATCTCTTTTTTTTCACGGGCGGCAGTTGCGAATTTTTCAGGTAGTAAGCCTATTCTGGACGCTTTTTCTGAAAGTCGCAAGTCAGCTGTATCCGATCTCAGGAGCAAACGGTGTTCAGCGCTCGAGGTAAACATTCTGTAAGGTTCTGTGGGGCTCTTGACTATCAAGTCATCTATGAGCACCCCAATGTATGCTTCTGATCTACCAAGGATGAAAGGAGGCTGTTTCCTGAGGCTTAAAGAAGCATTTATTCCTGCAATGAGTCCTTGAGCGGCTGCTTCTTCGTAGCCGGAGGTTCCATTTATCTGGCCCGCGAAGTACAAACCCTTTATTATTTTTGATTCCAGGGTTCTGTATAGTTGATAGGCAGGAAAGAAATCGTACTCTATAGCGTAGCCTGGCCTTATTATTTCTGCCTTTTCCAGACCAGGGATTGTATGCAATGCTCTCAGCTGTACATCGAACGGTAGGCTAGTGCTGAACCCGTTCACGTAGATTTCATGGGAGCCCTCCCATTCCGGTTCTAGAAATATTTGGTGAGAGTCCTTATCTTGAAAGCGGACAATTTTGTCTTCGATACTTGGGCAATATCTGGGTCCTATAGATTTTATAATTCCCGTATATAAAGGAGATCTATCGAGAGAGTTAAAAAGAATTTCATGGGTTTTTGGGTTGGTATATGTGATGAAGCATGGTATATTTTTAGGGTTGAAGTCTTTCGTCTGAAAAGAGAAAGGAATGGGGTTCTCATCGCCATATTGAGGAGTTGTTTTGCTAAAATCTATGGAGTCTCTATGGATTCTTGGAGGAGTTCCTGTTTTTAATCTTCCGGCTTTTATCCCGAGCCTTACAAAAGCTTCTGTGAGTCCCTTTGCCGCCCTTTCTCCAAGCCTTCCTCCCTCAAAGTGAGTAAGCCCGATATGAATTAGCCCGTTGAGAAACGTCCCTGATGTTACAATGAGTTTTTTGCAGAGAATCTCTCCGTGTTTTTCTGTTATGACGCCTCTGATTTCCCTGTTTTCGACAATCACGTCGGTGGCAACATCTTCGATGAGATCCAGATTCGGTTGCTCCAGTAAAATCTTTATCATTTCGAGAGAGTACTTTATTTTGTCTGCCTGAGCTCTCAGCGACCATACAGCTCTGCCTTTTGATTTATTTAGGACTCTGAACTGAAGCCCTGTTTTGTCTATAACTTTTGCCATCTCCCCACCGAGAGCGTCAATCTCCGTAACGAGATGTCCTTTAGCGAGTCCTCCTATGGCCGGGTTGCAGGACATTCTCCCTATGGCGCTAAGCTCTATGGTAATCATGAGGGTTTTGAATCCAAGTCTTGCACAGGCCAGGCTTGCCTCTATTCCTGCGTGACCTCCTCCTATAACGATTATGTCGTAGTCTATCACATGCTGTTTCACGTGAAACTTTACCCCTGTTACTTTCCGATGCAAAATCTACTAAAGATGCTATCTAAAATATCATCGTTGGTTGTTTTACCCAGGATTCTGTCGAAATGTTCCAGTGCAATTCTGAGGTCCGTGACGATAATCTCAGGGGGCATATCCCTTTTAGTGGAATTGATAGCGTTCTGGATGGCTCGTCGGGCATCGTTCAGTTCTTTATAATGCCGTTGGTTTATGAGAATAAAGTCTCCAGTTCCCTGATATTTATTCTTTATCTTTTCTATCATCAATTCTGCGAGCTGATGTATTCCAATCCCATACTTGCTGGATATACCAATGGCCTGTTGGTCCTTGAACGTCTGGAGTATAGCTTCTGTTTTTCTCTCTGGAACTTTGTCAATTTTGTTGAGAACTATTATTGTGGAGGAAGCTTTTATTTCCCTGATGTTTTTTGCATGTTCGATATCGTGAGGGTTTGAAGCATCGATTACATACAGAATTATTTCAGAAGAATTCATCAGCCTCCGGGTTTTTTCTATGCCGGCTTTTTCGATTTCGTCCTCTGTGTCCCTTAAGCCTGCTGTATCTACGAGTAGGAAAAGATACCCGTTAATGGAAACAGCTTCCTGGATATAGTCTCTGGTTGTCCCGGGAATGGGAGAGGTTATGGCTCGTTCTTCTTTTAAAAAAGCGTTTAGAAGTGTTGACTTTCCACTGTTTGGGGGTCCCACAATTGCTACCTTTATCCCTTGCTGAATCAGCTTACCGAAGTTGTAATTCTTCACAAGCGAGTTCAGGGTGGCTTTAAGCTCCTTTAGCCTTTTTAACAATTCACTTCTGGGTATATTTTCAACATCTTCTTCCTGGAAGTCGAGCTCCAGTTCCAGCAGAGCTATAAGGTCTATTAGCTGTTGCCGGAGGAAGCTTATCTTTTTCCCCAGTTTTCCTTCGAGCAAGGAGAGAGATGCTTTGTGAGAGGTTCGGGTCAGGGAGCTAATCAGATCCGCCACAGCTTCTGCCTGGGTTAATTCCATTTTCCCGTTTAGGAAAGCTCTCTTTGTAAACTCACCCGGTTCTGCTGCTCTTGCGCCGTTGTGTAGAGAGAGCCTAACAATCTGCTCCACGATATAGGGGCTTCCGTGGCAGTTTAACTCTACCATGTCTTCGCCGGTATACGATTCTGGTGCTTTGTAGTAAATTAAAACTGCTTCGTCCACCAGATCTTCTCCGTCGAATACTTTCCCTAAGGTGGCGTGTCTGGGAAGGATTTCCCTCCGAGAGGGGACGAAAAACTTTTTTGCAATTTTCAGACTATCCGGTCCGGAGAGCCTTACAATAGATATTGCTCCAAAGCCAGGGGGTGTTGATACCGCTACTATCGTGTCTTGCTTGTTCCCAGTCATTTTTAATCTGACTTTAGAGGAATAAACTTCTGCTGTAAGATCGTGAGAATGTTGAATAGAGAATAGTACAGGTTCAAGCCAGAAGGAAATTGATTAAAAATGAAGAAGAAAATAATAGAAAAGAGGTAAGATTGTATTTTCTGCTGCTTATCAACCGTTGTAGAAGCGAATTTTTGCTGAAGCACAGTCGTTATTAACATAATGATGGGGAGCACATTAACATTGCTGCCATATAGGGGGATTGAAAAAGGAAGGGTGAAAATGGTGTCAGGAGCTGATAAGTCCTTGATCCATAGCATAAAAGGAGCCTGCCTTAGTTCTATGGTGGTTCTAAAAATTATGAACAGTGCCCATAGGATAGGCATCTGCAAAAGGATTGGCAGGCAACCTCCCATCGGGTTGATTTTGTGTTCTTTGAATAGCTTCATCCTTTCCATATTGAGTCGCTGAGGATCATTTTTGTATTTTTCCGTCAGGGCAGCGAGTTTAGGTTGTAATGCCTGAAGTTCCCGGATTGACCTCATAGATTTGATGGTGAGGGGGGATAGTATGATTTTCACAAAGATGGAGAAAAGAATCAGAACAAGTCCATAATTAGGTATGAATTTATGAACATATATAAATAGCCATAAAATAGCTTTGCTTATGGGTCTGATTAAAGAAAAACCAAAATTCATTATCTTTTCCAGGTTGATGTTCAAAGACTTTATCGCGTAATAATCCAGTGGACCCATATAGATCTTTACGGTAGCGGGGGTTTTTACTGGGAACTGCAATTGCATTTCATACTTTTTCCAGATTTCTTTTCTTCCTTTGGTGAAGCTTTTTCCCTTCAGGAAGTATCCATATGTGTTGGTTTGTGGTATTATGGCAGAGGTAAAATATTTCGACCTCAGGGCTGTCCAGTCTACTTTCCCCTTGAAAGTGGAGCTGGCGGTTTTACCCGATTTGACGGTTAGTTTATCCAGCTCTCCGCCGGTGTAGGCGTATGCTCCTGAGTAGTAAAGGTCGTCCTTTGTATTTCTTTCTGTTGTTGGCAATCCACTTCTCCAGTTGATAGAGAAATATTCTGTTCCTATAAAATCAACAATTTGTGTTAGATCCTGGTAAAGAGTTATGTAATACCGGTTGCCGTAAAAGGTGAGTTTTCTAGTTACAGGACCATATTCGGTTTCCAGCACAAATGTTAGAGAGAGTGTGTCTTTGCCGGAGATGGTGAAATATTTTTTTGCTGGATATGGAAGAGGACCTTTGATTTTGAAAGGAGAGTTCAGTTTGATAGAATCTCCCTGTATGGAAATAAAGGAGTTATATAGAGGGAATTCCTGCCCCTGCGGTATTAGGTCTACGAGGACCGTATCTTTTCCTTTTATGCTTTTGTAGTTTTTCAGAATTAGGCTTTTTAAGGTTCCCCCTCCTGAGCTGGAAATCTTTGCGATGTAGAGATCAGTTTCCACAGTAAGAGTGTCAATGGGGTAATTGCGAACCCTGAACGGAGCAGTAGTGGTTGAAGAGGCTGCTTGAGGAGAGGCTTTTCCCTTCTGGTGTTCCGTGGTTGTAGGGGTTTCCCTCTTTGTTGCAGATGCTTTTTCTTCTATCACGGGCCTTTGAACGGTACCACCTTTGTTTATCCACTGGAAGTACTTTGGCATTAAGAGAATAATTATGAAAATAAGAATGAAACCAATTAAACTTTTCTTATCCATCTTTTTGGATCTCCTCTTCTGGCAGTGGGTCAAAACCACCTTCAAAGAAGGGGTTACATCTTAAAACTCTTTTGATTGAGAGAAAGAAGGCTTTGGATGGTGGAAATTTTGTAAAAGCTTGGATTGTGTATTCTGAACAGGTTGGATAGAATCTGCAGGAGTTGGGCAGCATCAGTGAAAAGGTGTTTTGGTATATCTTTACGATGATAATAATGAGTTTATTCAGCATGGTTGTTCACCAGGTGCGTTTCTATGATTTCTTTGAAATATTTGAAGTTAAAATCCCTGCTCGAGCTTTTCAAAAGGAATATTATTTGCTTTGGATGCTTTATCTTGTGTTTTGTTAGCCTATAGGCTTCTCTTATATAACGTTTGATTCGATTTCTTTCCACTGCCTTTTTTATCCTTCTTGAAAGGAGAATCCCTATTTGAGACCTTTCTGACCCTTTATAGAAAATAACAAGATGCTTTAGATTGATTTTCTTACCAGTCGATATTATCTCATCGATGGTTTTTTTGTGTCTGACTATCTCGGCTTTTCTAAGTTTAAACCGTAAGGGCTTTTCTGCCTTTTTTCCTTCTTCGTGACAGAATCTTTCTTCCTGATCTTGTTGCCATTCGGCTTCTAAAGCCATGTTTATTCTTTCTTTTCCTGTTGCTTGGTTGATACGTTCTTTTCATTCTATTCTCCCAAATCACCTTCAAAAAAACGACCGTAAATTTAAGTAAAAAAAATTTCAAAGTGTAGGTTAAAAGAAGTTTTTGTTTTTTCTTGTTGCTTTTATTTGAAACTCTGCTATTATTACTATGAGTTGAGAAAAGAGGGTGTTGATAATATGTTGATAACTTATTTTAATATTGTTTAGCTCTATGGTTTTTTGGAAAAGAGAGTTTTTTTAACTTTTCTCAGGAGAAGAGGCTTTTTGTTTGTGGGTGTAATATGTTGAGGCTGAGGCTGTTATGGGTTAGTGGGAATATTTGGAAGTATTTTTGGTTTTTATGGTGTATATTTCAACTCTTTTTGTGCTCTGTGAAAAATTGGTGATAGCGGATGTTGATAACTTGCTGGGGTAGAGTATGAACGAAGCTTTGGATGTCAAAGAAGTTTGGGGGAGGATTTTATCGTATGTAAGAAAGTTTGTTTCGGAGCAGACTTATAACACCTGGTTTGTGCCCATAACTCCTATTGCAGTGAATGGTGAAACTATTTATCTCCAGGTGCCTAATAGGTTTTTCTATGAATGGGTAGATTCGCACTTTAGGGAAGTTCTAAACAGAGCAATGGCTGAGGTACTTGGAAGGGTTTTGAAGTTAAATTTTACAATAGTGCTGGATGAAGGGAGTCAGGAAGATGTTTTCCCTGAGCAACCTGTTCAGATAAAGAGTCCTCTTTCAGATGGGACAGCTAGTTCAGGCTACTTTGAGAACATTTCTCAAATAAATGAATACTATACTTTTGATAATTTTGTGGAAGGGAGCAGCAATCAATTTGCAAAGGCAGCTTCGATAGCTGTAGCCAATTCGCCCGGGAATAATTCTTTTAATCCTCTTGTGATATATGGTGGGACGGGACTGGGAAAGACTCACCTCCTGCAGGCAATAGGAAACGAGGTACTGAAGAATGGAAGAGCAAGAAGGGTTGTTTATATTTCCAGTGACGCTTTTACTTTGGATTTTATAACGGCAGTTCAACAGAATAAAGTTAATGAATTTTCTCAGCATTACAGGAATGTTGATATTTTGCTCTTGGATGATATTCAGTTTTTCCAGAACAAAGAGCAGACACAGGAACAGTTCTTTCACATTTTCAACGATCTTTATCGCCATAGGAAACAGATTGTTTTGACTTCTGATAGACAGCCTTCGGAGCTTAATGGGTTGCATGATAGGATGTTATCTCGTTTTCAGTCTGGTCTTGTTGTTGATATACAGCCGCCGGATCTCGAAACGCGGATTGCGATTCTGCAGAAGAAGGCAGAGGAAGATGGTCTTGATATATCATTCGAGGTTATTGAGTTTATAGCTACGAACATAAAGAGCAATGTAAGGGAGCTGGAAGGGGCTTTGATAAGGTTGCTGGCTTATTCCTCTCTTTTGAGAGTTGATATAAATCTGGAGCTAACCCAGCGGGTTCTGAGGGAAATCTTGGGTTCAAAACCGGGAGGGTCCATTTCCATTGAACAGATACAGAATCTTGTGTGCAGTGCATATAAACTTACACTGGACTCGCTGATAGGGAAAAGTCGTACCAAGGAAGTTGCAGAAGCAAGGATGGTTGCCATGTATCTGACCAGGGAGTACACGGATCTTTCTCTCAAGACGATAGGACTCTACTATGGTGGTAGAGACCATTCCACGGTGGTTCATGCCATTAAGTGGGTGGAAAACAATATCAAAAACGACAGCAATTTTGCCCGGCGGATTCTTTCTTTCCGAAATAGACTGGAGAGCAGTTTATAAAAGGCTTGCAAACCAGGAATTTTTTTGTTATAATAGGTTAAAACGTAGGACTTAATGAGGAGGTGTTATGGCGCAAAGAGGCACAATTAACAAGGTTATTCTAGTGGGATACCTTGGAATGGACCCTGAAGTGCGGTATATGCCCAGTGGAGACGCTGTGGCAGAAGTGAGGGTAGCGACAAGGGAGGTTTTCAAAAATCGTGAAGGAGAGAAGGTTGAGAAAACGGAGTGGCACAATCTTGTGATGTGGAGAAATACCGCAGAGTGGGCAAAGGAATGGTTAAAGAAGGGTCAACTGGTCTATGTCGAAGGACGTTTGACAACCCGCCAGTGGGAAGACAGGGATGGGCAGAAAAGATTTCGCACAGAGATTCAGGTTGATCAGATAACACCACTTGGTGGACTGGTTGGCCGAGATAGGGCGGGAGGTGAGATTGCTCCTGAAGAGGTTCTAGACTCGCAGAAAGAAAAAGATATCGAGGTCGGCGTAGGTGGAGATGAAGATAAAGATAAAGATGATATTCCTTTTTAGTATTTGAAGGAACTTCCTCCTATGAATTCTCGCAAGATTGAATTGGATGGAACGGGCCTGTCTGGAATAGTTAAGAAGTATTTTAAAAACTCCTTTAGTCGTGCAGCGTCAGGAAAGGCTGGACTTGACTCGGGCACTTCTCCGAGATATTTTACCGCATATTTTTTTAGTACCCCGAATTCAAACACTAAAGATGAGTTAAACATAATGTCTGCTTCTTCCTGAAAAGGAAAGATATATTTGTTCTCTCCATTGACGACTTTTTTCCAGTTGTTGATGGTTTCTTCGGCGTTGTGACTTCTGAATTTTCTATCCCTTACAATTCTGCGTAATAGTCGAAGATCGTGGGTTGGGATGCGATTTGCATTGTCAAAATTGAGATGTGTTAGAGCGCTTATATAGATTTTGTAGATTGGGTTGTTTTCAACGAGCCTGGTAATTCTGGGGTTAAGAGCGTGAATTCCCTCAATTAATATCACACAATTATTGTCGGCGACCACTTCATTAGAAAAGATTTTTTTGCCAGCTTTAAAATCGAACTTTGGGAGTCTGACAGGTTTCTGGGCAATCAGGTCTTTTATCTGGGTCTGGAGAAGACTGGTGTCCAGTGCCTCAAGTCTTTCGAAATCGGGATCTGGCCCCTGTTCCCTGTAAAGTTCCTCTCTGTCTTTGTAGTAGTCATCAAGAGAGATAGTTATTATCCTGTGTCCCAGCACCTTGAGCTGGATGTAGAGCCTTTTCATAAAGGTTGTTTTTCCCGATGAAGACGGTCCGGATATAAACACTACTTTTCGTTTGCCATCGATACGATTTATTTCTTCGGCGATAAAGACAATTTTTCTCTCGTGG
>QNCQ01000052.1 GCA_003645825.1 Fidelibacterota bacterium | reverse complement strand
GATTGAACCCATCCCTATCCTTAGAGGTAAAGCCTATGAACTTAAATTACTTTTCCATATGAAGCCCCCTTATAACTACGATAGATTCTAATGATATACGCAATCTTTCGGATAAATCTCAAATAGAATATAGTTTCAATCTTTTGCAAAACTTTTCCACCTTCTTTAACCTAACATTCTCTTTTTCTACGTTAGTGAGGGTATAGCAATTTCCATCTCAATTTACATTTTTATAAAATATATTATTGACACCATCTAGAGCGGTATATATAGGACAAAGCAAGTCCCCGGGCAGTGGTAGCAGTATGAAAAAACATTCTTACGGAACTTAGATAGTTTGTTTTCATTTCATTGAAATCAACCAAACATGGTAATTCATGCTTATTTTTGTAGAGCAGATTGCCATGCTACTTACTATAGATCGCTACTTGCGGAAACGGGTTAAATCATTCTATATCCTTTTTCATTCTCTCAAATTCTTCCTTTGTAATTTCACCCCCAGCATATCTTCTCTTTAAAATATCAAGAGGAGATTCTTTGTTTAACGTGAACGGACAGGATGAAACTCCAAATAATCTAAGAAGGAAAAACACAACTAGAAATAGGATAAGAAACCATATCAAATATCCTAACCATCCTGCTGAACATCCAAAATTCCACCAATGCATTTTTAATTCCTTTCTATTTCTTATAATTCAACTTTACTTACTCTCAACGCATTAAAAATAACAGAGACATCACTAAAAGTCATTGCAGCTGCGGCAATTATTGGTGATAGTAAAATTCCAAAAATCGGATAAAGAAAACCAGCTGCTATCGGTATACCCAGAGTATTATAAAAGAATGCCCAAAAAAGATTTTGCTTTATATTTCTGAGCGTAACTTTGCTCAACTTAATTGCTTTTTCTATACCTGATAAATCCCCTTTGACCAGAATAATATCGGCGCTCTCAATTGCTATATCTGTTCCGGTACCCATAGCTATACCTATATCAGCTTGCATCAAGGTGGGGGCATCGTTTATCCCATCACCAGCCATTGCTACAATAAATCCTCTATTTTGATACTCCTTTACGATGTTCAGTTTATCCTCAGGTAAGACTTCTGAATAAAAATTGTCAATTCCAAGTTGTGTAGCAAGCTTTTCTGCTGTCTCTTTCTTATCTCCAGTGACCATTATTAATTTTATCCCCTTTTTCTTCAGTCTATCAATAGCTTCAATAGATTCTTTCCTGGGACTATCTTCAAATATTAGCGCCCCCGATAATTTTTTATTTATTTTAACAAAAATTGAAGACTCATAATGATTGACTCTCTTCTTCTCTTCATCAGTTAAAATTCTGTTGCTTCCAATTTCAATTTTCTTATCTTCAATTTCTCCCACAATACCTATTCCCGGGATTATCTTGAAATTTGTGCATTTTATTATTTGTATATTCTTCTGTTTTGCATATTCGATAACCGCCTTAGCAACCGGGTGTTCGCTATATTGTTCAAGGCTCGCTGCTATCTTAAGCAAATCATTTTCACTCAGATCATCATACAGGATAATATCTTTTATAGAAGGTTTCCCTGTGGTAATCGTTCCTGTTTTATCCAGAATTAGAATATCAACATCTTTAGCTTTCTCGATAATATCCACGTTTCTGAATAGTATTCCTGATCTGGTACCTCTACCAACTCCGACAACTATTGACATAGGAGTTGCCAGACCCAGAGCACAGGGACAAGCAATAATCAAAACTGATACAGAGCTCACAATGGCATATGCAAGAGCGGGACGTGGTCCAAAAACAAGCCAGGTGAAAAAAGTGATTATAGCAACAATTGCCACGATAGGAACGAAGTAATATGAAATTTTATCTGCAAGCTTTTGAATTGGTGGCCGACTTTTTTGAGCTTTATTCACAAGTTCTATAATTTGCGATAGTACAGTATTTTTGCCAACTTTTAAAGCCCTGATCAGAATATTCCCATCAATATTAATTGTACCACTGATTACTTGATTTCCTGGTGTTTTAGCCACAGGTAAAGGTTCCCCTGTAATCATGGATTCATCTATAGAAGTACTTCCCTCTAAAATAATACCGTCAACAGGTATTTTTTCACCGGGATATACTTTTAAAGTATCATTTTCTTTTACCTCCTCAAGATCAACTTCTTTTTCTTTCCCATCTATTACTACGTGAGCCTTTTTAGGGTATAACTTTATTAATTCTCGTATCGCATTACCTGTTTTACTCCTTGCTTTTATTTCTATTAGTTGTCCGATTAATATTAGTGTAATGATGGAAGCTGCTGATTCAAAATACACGGGGAGCGTTCCGGAATCTGTTCTTAAAGACTCCGGGAATATTCCGGGAAACATTGTGGCTATCAGACTATATAGAAAAGCAACAACTGTCCCAATAGAAATTAGAGTATACATGTTAGGACTTTTATTTATGATTGAATAATATCCTCTTTTGAAAAAAATCCAGCCGCCAAAGAGAACAACAGGAGTAGTAAGTAATAACTCTATAATGGGTGATATTTTATCAGGTATTATTGTAACTTTAAAAAACATATCAAGCATTACAAGAATAAGGAGTGGAACAGTAAAGATTAAGCTAACAATCATTCTTTTTCTTATATCGATATATTCCCCAGAAGATTCACTATCTAACTCTTTCTCAATATTAGGCTCAAGTGACATTCCACAGTAGGGACATATTCCCGGACCTTCTTCTAAAACATCTGGATGCATAGGGCATGTATATATTCCGGTTTTTATTTCTTTAACATTTTTCGACTTTGATAATTCTTTCGAAGAAGTTTCAGGATTGCAATGTGGGCATGGAAAGGTATCCTTTGTTTCCTGGTGAATGAACTTATCAGGGTCTCTCTGAAAAGTATGTAAACAATGGGTTGAACAGAAATAAAATTTTTTACCATTAACAATAGCTACTCCGGAAGATGTCATAGGGGTGACCTTCATATTGCAAACAGGGTCAATAAAAATATCTTTATCTTTCATTTTACCTCTTCCTTCTTCTTATAGTAGTCTTCAATGGCACTCTTCAGAGCTTCCTCTGCAAGTACCGAGCAATGCATCTTAATTGGTGGTAAACCATCAAGTGCTTCTGCCACTGCTTTATTGGTTATTTTCAATGCTTCCTCAATAGTTTTCCCTTTTACCATTTCCGTTACCATGGAACTTGTTGCAATAGCAGCTCCACATCCGAATGTTTTAAATTTTGCATCAACTATCTTTTCATCTTCAACTTTGATGTATAGTTCCATTATATCACCGCAAACTGGATTACCTGCTTTACCAACTCCATCAGGATTCTCAATCTCTCCTACATTTCTTGGATTTCTGAAATGGTCCATTACTTTTTCGCTATATACTGACATCTTAACCTCACTTTTTCTCATACAAAGGAGACATGCTTCTGAATTTATTCACTATTTTTTTAAGTTTTTCAACCACATAATCAATTTGTTCTTCATTATTGGATCTGCCAAGAGTAAATCTTAAGCTACCATGAGCAATTTCGTGAGGTAGTCCGATTGCCCGAAGAACATGTGAGGGTTCCAGTGAACTTGATGTACAGGCAGAACCAGTGCTACAGGCGATTCCTTCCATATCAAGACTTAATATTAGTGATTCTCCCTCAATATATTTAAATGAGAAGTTTGCATTGTTAGGTAGTCTTTGAGTTGGATGTCCATTTAATATTACCTCGTCAACTTCGGATAAAATTTTCTCGATTAACATATTTCTCAAACTCGCTAATCTTTTACACTCTTCTTCCATATCCTGCATTGCGAGCTCTATTGCTTTACCAAGACCGACAATTCCAGGAACGTTCTCTGTCGATGCTCTTCTTCTTTTTTCCTGATCACCACCATAAAGGTATGGGACTATCTTTGTGCCCTTCCTTATATAAAGAGCTCCCGCTCCTTTTGGTCCATAAAATTTATGAGCAGATAGGCTTAGTAAATCTACATTTAACTCATCAACATTAACGGGAATATGACCCACGGTTTGTACAGCATCAGTGTGAAAAATAATTTCCTTCTCTCTTGCAACTTTACCAATTTCAGCGATTGGTTCAATGGTTCCGATCTCATTGTTTGCATGCATAATGGATATCAGAATAGTTTTGTCTGTTATAGCTTTTTTCACATCATCGGGATCTACAATACCATATTTATCTACGGGTAAATATGTAACTTTAAAACCTCTTTTCTCCAGGAATTTACATGGGTTGATAATAGCATGATGTTCGATTGAGCTTGTAACAATGTGATTACCTTTTTTCTGGTTTGCCCAGGCAACACCCATTAATGCAAAATTGTTGCTTTCGGTGCCACCACTTGTGAATACTATTTCATCATGTTTTGCGCCTATAAATTTTGCTACTTTTCCTCGTGCTTCTTCTATGACTGTGCGCGATTCCTGTCCTATAGAATACAGACTTGATGGATTCCCATACTTTTCGCTAAAAAATGGAAGCATGGCTTTCAGAACATCTGGATTGGTAGGTGTCGTAGCTGCGTGATCCATGTAAATGTATTTCATGATACCTCCATTGAAATTCTGTTCAACATTAAATCTTCTAATGTTATAGTTTCCAATGTATCCGATATTTGTTCGTTCAACTTTTTCCAGAGTTTATTTGGAACACAATTATTACTACGATTACAATACTCGGATGACGCGACACATTCAACAATGGCAATAGGTCCTTCTATACTCTGGACTATTTCTTTTATTGTTATTTGTGATGGTTTTTTTGCAAGAATATAGCCACCTCTGGCACCCCTTTTAGACAATATGAGTCCACTATTTTTAAGGTAGGGTATGATTTGTTCAAGATATTTAAAACTTATATTTTCCTTTTCCGAGACATCTTTCAGAAATACCATTTCTCCCTCATGCTGAGCTAAAAAGATAAGTAGTCTAATTGCATATCTAATTTTTGTTGTGATTTTGATCATTTTTCAATTCCTACTAAAACCATATGAATAGTAAGTATATTTTTTTGATTATGCAAATACTTTTTTATTTTTACCAAAAATTTCTCCAAAATACTCTGTTTGCATTGTTCCATCACTGTAGCGTTCGGCAAAAAATAAGGAACTTTCTTCATGAAGAGAGTTCAATGTAGAAACAAGTTAATGCTACCATCTCAGAGATACTATGAACTCCAGAAGCTAAAAGGGCAATACTTGAGAGGACAGATATATACGGTAAAACACATGATATACGGGCGATAAGAGAGACCAAAAGTCTTAATTTCTCTCTCTTATCGGACAGCATTGTAAAAAGATAGCGTGCGACCGACCCAGTTATTCTAAATAATCCTGCAACGAGAGAGAAATATCCTGAATATTTGCGTATAAGAAGGAGAATGCTTAAAGAGATTATCCTAAAGAGAACAAGTCTAATCGATATACCTTCAACCCTGTAAAACAACTCATCTTATTTTAACCGAGCACCACTGTGAGTAGTCGTTATTTCTGTAGCAAATGTTGCCGTTGCTTTTCCCAATTAGTTCGAATATATTAGAAAGTAATTTAGGAGGAAGGAAATGGTACAGAAATTAAATGAGTATTGGAAAGCGTGTTGCTATTTAGCAGCCGGGATGATTTATTTGTATGACAATCCTCTTTTAAAAGAACCTTTAAAGCCTGAACATATTAAGAACAGAACCCTGGGGCACTGGGGAGCAAGCCCAGGCCTAAGTTTTACTTACGTCCACGCAAACAGAGTAATTAAAAAGTATGGTATTAATACGATTTTCATAGCGGGACCGGGACATGGCGCTCCAGGTGTTATTGCACCGGTTTATTTGGAGGACACCTTAAGCGAAATATATCCTGAATTCAGTCAGGACCAGGAAGGCATGAAAAACCTGTTTAAAGCATTTTCTTTTCCTGGCGGTTTTGGAAGTCACTGTACACCAGAGCTACCAGGATCAATCCAAGAGGGTGGGGAACTCGGTTACGCATTATCTCATGCTTATGGAGCTGTATTCGACAATAAAGACTTGATAGCTATAGCTGTTGTAGGTGATGGTGAGGCAGAGACAGGCCCAATGGCAACCTCATGGCATTCAAATAAGTTCCTTAATCCCATACGTGACGGAGCAGTGCTTCCGGTACTGTTACTGAATGGTTACAAAATAAACAATCCAACCGTCCTCTCCCGGATCGAAAACGATGAAATTATCTCTCTTTTCAAAGGCTATGGATACGATCCACAACTAGTAGAGGGTGAAGATCCCATTGAAGTTCACGAAAAGATGGCAAAGGTAATGGATTATTCCATAGAAAAAATTCAGATGATATGGAGTGAAACGAGATCTACAGGGGAACCAGTAAGAGGACAATTCCCAATGATTATACTGAGAACGCCTAAAGGATGGACAGCGCCAAGGAAATTCGACAATCATTATTTTGAAGGATACTGGCGGGCACATCAGGTACCTTTCTCTGATGCAAAAACGAATCCCGACCATCTAAAAATTTTAGAAGAATGGCTAAAAAGTTACGAGCCTGAAAAGCTTTTTGATGAAAAAGGACGTTTGAGAAGTGACCTTAGGGAATTGGCACCTGAGGGCAATAAAAGAATGAGCTCTAATCCTCATGCTAATGGAGGATTGGTTAGGAAAGCATTGAAGCTACCTTGCCCAAAGGAGTTCCGTGTTGAAATAAAAGAGAAAGTCGTTACACGGCATGAAAATACGAGACCTCTTGGAAAGTTTTTGAGGGAAGTTATTAGATTGAACCATAACAACTTTCGAGTTTTTGGCCCCGATGAGACAAAATCAAATAGACTTGATGCGACTTTTGAATTTGGCAAGGCCTGGATGGCTAAAGTATTACCCGAGGACCAAGATGAAGGACATTTATCTCCTTATGGGAAAGTCATGGAATACTTATCGGAACACACCATTGAGGGCTGGATGGAAGGATACATTTTAACTGGCAGACATGGTTTCTTAAATACATATGAGGGTTTTGCTCCTATTATATCATCCATGGTTAGTCAGTTCGGCAAATGGATAGATATCTCAACTGATGTACCGTGGAGAGCGCCGGTTTCTTCGCTTAATTTACTCCTTACATCCGTGGTATGGAGACAGGATCATAATGGCTTTACTCATCAGGATCCGGGGTTTATTAATTCCATTGTAGATAAATGGCCCAACATTGTTCGTGTGTACTTTCCGCCTGATGCTAATACCTTGCTCTGGACAGTCTGGCATGGGTTGCAGACTACGAACAGAATAAACATAATTGTTATTGATAAGCAAAATCATCCACAGTTTCTGAACGTTGATGAAGCCTTTAAGCATGCCACAAAAGGTATAGGTATCTGGGAATTTGCAAGCACATGGACAGAAGATGAGCCCGATGTAATAATAGCAAGCTGTGGTGATGTACCAACGAAGGAGGCAGTTGCTGCTGTAAAGATACTAAAAGAAAGTTTTGATGATCTGAAGATAAGATTCGTAAATGTGCTTAATCTGATGGTATTAACTCCAAACTCAGAACATCCCGATGGTTTGACAGATAAAGAGTTTGATTCCTACTTTACCAAAGACAAGCCGATAATTTTCAACTTTCATGGATATCCATGGTTGATTCACAGGCTGACCTATAAAAGAACGAACCATAAGAACATGCATGTCCGTGGATACAGGGAAAACAGGAAGATAGGAATAGATTCTACGTACCTTGTAACCTTTTTGAAAGGCCGAGGAGGTATTACCACTCCAATGCAGCTTGCAATAATGAACCAGATTGATAGATTTAGTATTGCTATGGATGTTATAGATAGGGTGGAAAAACTACAGGGTAGGAGCGGAGCCTTTAAGGATAAACTAAAGGATATGCAGATTGAAGCGCTGGAATATGCTTATGAAAATGGGGTGGATAAACCGGAACTGGGATGAAAAAGAGTAAAAGTTTACTTTGAAAAATTATTCGGAAACTTTTGATTTGTGTTCTGGCAATTTTGTAATCTTTAAACTCTGATAGGTTGAGGGAAAAATAAACTTTTACACTGTTACATCTTTCTCCTTATCTATTTTTTCCCATCCGGTGAATGTTTAAATTTCAGGTAGAATGAGCGAGTTAAGTTCTGATCTGGAAAAAAAGATCGAGCTTAAGGGAATGGATTTGAATGAGATAGGTACTATTATTAAGAATCTCAGGGAAAAACCATTCAGAGCAAAACAGCTTTATAAATGGCTTTACAGGAAATCTGCATTTTCCTTCGATGAAATGAGTGATTTGCCATTGATTCTGAGAAACTATCTGTCGAAGAGAGCAGAGCTAAAACTGTTAGAGCCAAAGAAGAAAGTGAGCTCAAAAATTGATGCTTCTACAAAGTATTTATTTAAGCTGAGAGATGGTAATTGCATTGAGTCTGTCTATATGGAATATCAAGGGCGAAAAACTGTTTGCCTTTCTACACAGGTTGGTTGCTCTTTGAATTGTTCTTTCTGTTCTACCGGGAAGATGGGGTTTATAAGAAATCTCTCCACTGGAGAAATACTTGATCAGTTCCTTTTTATCAATCGGGAAAGCGATTTTTCTATAACTAACATTGTTTTCATGGGAATGGGGGAGCCTTTCCTTAACTATGAGAATGTAATAAAGGCTGCCAGGATATTAAATAGTGAGCTCGGTCCTGAAATCTCAGCAAGGAAGATAACTATCTCCACCAGTGGGATAGTGCCGGCAATATATCGATTTGCTGATGAGGGGCACAAATTCAAATTAGCTATCTCTCTGAATGCAACAACTGATGCTCAACGGGACAAATCCATGCCGATTAACAGGAAATATCCGATTAATGTCCTTCTTGAAGCTGCTAAATATTATACAAGAAAAACAAAAAGAAGAGTTACCTTTGAGTATGTACTAATAAAAGATTTTAATGATTCCATTGATGACGCTAAGAGACTTAGGAAACTTCTTTCCGACATTCCATGTAAGTTAAATTTAATTCCTTACAATGAAACCGAATTTTCCCCTTATAAAATACCTGATGAAGAAAGACTTGAGAAATTTATAAAGGAAATCCACAGAGCACCTTTTGCTGTTACTGTTCGCCGTAGTCAGGGAAGGGATATTAAAGGTGCCTGTGGGCAGCTTTATCTTCAGACAAAGAATGAGTGACGAGATATTCTGAAGAACCTGGCCTACTTGCGTGTTGCGCCGGGAACCATTAGAGCCCCAGCTCCTTTATAAGTTTAGCAACAAGAGCTTTACTTGTTTTATTTGCCACCTTTATCTCAGCATCTTCCAAGGAATTTCCTGCCTCTTTTTCTTCGTGGACAAAAGAAGCCAAGAGTTCACCTGTTAAAGCATTGTAAAATCTTACCCCTGCGTTACACCAGGCAAAATAAAATCCTTCGTCTACTTTCCGATACCGTGTGATATAGAGATATCCAACAACTATAAACTTACACTCATCACCGGAGGTATTCAGCTCTGACATGGAAAAATTATTAAAGTTTTTTATGTTTTCACCAAGACTTAATGTATTGTATGTAATCCTGAAATTTCTCCGGGTAAGCTCCTGGGAAATAAGATCTCCAAGGATATGCAGATTATTCCTCCCAGAAAAGCGCTTCTCATCTGTAAGGAGAAGAGCAGAATTGTCTTGATTAATAAAGATCTTACACTTTTTATCTTTTATCCCAGAGTCCTTGGGAAAGACTGTTCTCGCTTCTATGGTAATGTTTTGGGGAGACTTTATTCTATTTACGATGCAATAAGCTACGCCATTTCTGTCTGTTTTTGAAGATGTTGT
>QNCQ01000051.1 GCA_003645825.1 Fidelibacterota bacterium | reverse complement strand
TCTTATAGAGAATAGGTATTCGTTTGTGAGGCCGGGGGTTACAATAGATAGCCTTCAGTATAAGGAGTATCTTGATACAAAGGAGTGGCCTTCTATTTTTCCCTATATTAAGGATTCGATTGGAGCTGTGTTTTCTCCGAGGACAGGGGTTTTGCTTTCTGTACCAAGGTATGATGTAGGATTGCCCGGTTCTGGTTTATTGATATGGCACATCGATGAAGGGGTTATTAGGGAAAACATTTTTTCCTATGGAGTTAATAATGACGTGCATAGGAGAGGTGTCGATCTGGAGGAAGCAGATGGTGCCCAGGATATTGGATATGAATCCACTACTATTGGTCCGAATACAGGCCTTGGATGGTATTTTGATCCCTGGTTTGCGGGAAATGAGGGGTTTTTTCACCTTAATCCGGATTATCCAGTGGATTCAATGAGAACCATAGGCTTTACGCCCCAGACGAATCCCTCCACGTGTAGCAATGACTATT
Source organism: Fidelibacterota bacterium (assembly GCA_003645825.1). Classification (GTDB taxonomy): domain Bacteria; phylum Fidelibacterota; class UBA2242; order UBA2242; family B5-G15; genus B5-G15. Next base: position 9,345 of record QNCQ01000051.1, on the reverse strand, counting down.
CCTACACGGGCATAAGGATTGACAGTATTGGACCTGCTGGCCAGGAAATGTTTTTCAGGATCGGTTTTGATAGGACTGTTTATAGAATAAACATAAAGAAAGGTATAAAAACTGAGCCTCTGGTTTTGAATATTGACAGTCAACCTGTGGTTATTGTTTTCTCAGACAGCCTTTATCTCTTTGAAATTGAGGGCCGGCTGCTGAGTGCCTCAGACTTTTTCGGTCTTTTCGAATCCGATTCTGTACAAGTGAGTTTTACAACTTTTGTTGATAGCAGTATTGTTACCTTGGCAAAAGAGGAGGGGAAGGTATATCTTATAAAGTATGGGATTTCTTCGGACAAGGTAAAGTTTGCGGGGAAGTTTACCTATTCCATTCCGCAGATTAATCCCTCTGTTTTAAGTGATGGAAGAGATGTGGTTTTTGCCAGTGGTGATACTGTTTTTTACTGGTCGATCAGTGGTGGGGATATTGTGAAGAAACACATAGGACATGGTATCCTGCGGCTGGCAGGGGGTGGGAAGTTGCCCGTTTATGCGCTGTGTGCGGATGGCCTGATGGTTGAAGTAAACAGCGGGGAAGTCTTACAAGACATTCTGTTGGAAGATTTTGATAGCAGTTTTTACCCCGATGGAACCTTTCTCGTGCTGGGTTTTCTGAACGATAATGAATTTGTGGATTTTGGAATTGTTAACGGTTATAGCCTTTATCTCATTAAAGATGTGGGTACAGAACAGCAAAGGGTGAGAACAGAAAAGCTTTATGAATCCGGCAGGGATCTTATCCTGTCTGACATAGATGGAGATGGTCAGGTAGAGGTGGTTGTTGTTTCAGAAAGGTGGCTGTATGTTTTTAACAAGGAGCTATATTTCGAAAGCGGTTTTCCACTGGAGTTGGCGGGACTTTATGATGGGAAGCTTTTTTTGAGTGGAATCCTTTCCGCAGACATTACAGATGATGGGAATAACGATATAATTGTTGAAGTTGAAGGCAGCGGAGTCATCGGGTATGAAAAGGATGGAAGTATTATAGATAAATTCCCGATGGCAGTACGGAGAGCCAGAAACTATCTGCCCCAGATAGTAAATATCGATGGGATGTGGTACTATGTCACAGTCACCCCAGATATTAAAAGCGTAGATCTTCTAAGCCTCGGCAGGGGGGATGAAAAGTCTGCCTGGACCTGTTATGGGGCTAATTATTTCAGAAACTTCTATCAACCCCAGAAATCCCAGGTTGTTGTGTCAGGGGGCTCAGGCATTTTGGATTGGGATAAAGTTTATTGTTGGCCAAATCCGGCCAGGGACAACTATACTAATATCAGGTTTTATGTAAACAATAGAGAGTGCAGTGTTGAAGTGGAAATATACGATATTTCGGGGAATAGGATAGGAAAGTTACGTGCTGAATCTGTTGCTTTAAATGATTATAATGAAATCAAATGGGATGTTTCAAATGTGCAGAATGGGGTTTATTTTGCAGTTGTAAAAGCGAAAGCCTCCGGTAAAGAGGATTCCAAGGTTATAAAGATTCTAGTGACGAGATGAGAAAATTTGTAGATCTTACCATACTATTTTTGACAATGTTAAGTGTATGTGGCTTTGTTCTTCCCCAGTATGGTTATAATCATCCTGAGCTAAAGTGGTATACTATAGAGACCGAACACTTTCTCGTGCACTATCACAATGGAGCAGAGTGGACTGCAAAGAGAGTGGCAGAAATTGCTGAAAAAATATACAAGCCTGTAACTGAATTTTACGGATATGAGCCAGATAGCAAGACTCAACTGATAATCAAAGATACAGATGATTACTCAAATGGGGCTGCATATTATTATGACAATAAGATTCTGATATGGGCGACTCCGTTAGACTTCATTTTGAGGGGGAGCCATAACTGGTTGTGGGATGTTGTAACCCATGAGTTTACACATATCGTTTCTTTACAGAGTTCAATGAAATTTTCCAGAAAGATACCGGGAATGTACTTTCAAGTCTATAGTTATGAAGATGAGAAAAGAGACGATGTACTTTATGGCTATCCCTATGTGATGGCGATATATCCGTTTCCGGGGGTTGTTATCCCTATGTGGCTGGCTGAGGGAGTTGCTCAATACATGTACAGAGGCTGCCCTAATGATTTCTGGGACTCTCATAGAGATATGATACTAAGAGATAGGGTGTTGAACGATCGTTTACTTTCTTTTGAAGATATGAATCATTTCGGGTATAGCGGAATAGGCAACGAAAGTGTATACAATCAGGGTTTTGCCTTAACCTCTTATATTGTCGACAAATATGGCGATGATGTCCCAGGTAAAGTGTTCAAAAGGATGAAAGAAATAAAAAATCTAACTATTAATCGTGCATTCAAAGAAGTTACTGGTAAAACTGGATTTGAGATATACAACGAGTGGAAAAATTTCATTACAAAAAGATACAGGTCGCTGACGCAGACAATTAAACAAAATGAGGTTAAAGGGAAAACCATAGTAAAAGATGGAGCTACATCACAGATTTTCCCTCACTGGGTTGGAGATTCTTTGATTTTTTTTCTATCAAATAAAGGACAGGATTATATTTCCCAGACATCACTTTATGTTTTTAATAGGAAAACAAATAGAACCAGGCTCGTTCTGAAGGGAGTCAGATCAAGAATTACCTGCTCCCGGGATGGCAGGATTATCTATTTTACAAAGAAGAGTAAGCCAAACAAATATGGTTCCATCTACTACGATATTTATTCGTACGATTTGGAGAATAGGAAAGAAAAGCAGATAACAAAGTGGAGACGGGCGTATAATCCCTCCCTTTCTCCCGATGGAAAATTTCTTGCATTCGTTACCGGAAAAGATGGTACCTCAAACCTTGTTGTTTTAAACCTTGAAGACATGTCAGAAAGGCAGATAACTGAATTTAATAATGGAGAGCAACTTTTCACTGCGGTTTGGTCACCCGATGGCAAGAAGCTGGCTTTTGATTGTCTGCTGGATCATGGCAGAGATATTTACATTTATGATATGAAAAGTGGAGAACTTAGGCTGCTCTTAGGAGAGAAATGTGATACACGTGATCCTTACTTCAGTCCTGATAGCAGGTGGCTCTATTTTTCTTCAGATGAGACAGGGATTTTTAATATTTATCGTGTGTCTCTTATCGATGGTCATAGAGAGCTTGTAACCAACGTTGTGGGAGGAGCTTTTTCCCCGAGTGTGAACGCAAAAGGTGAACTTGTGTACTCCTTGTTTGAGGGTTCTTCGTTTAAGATTGCAATGATTGAGAATTGTAGGCCGATAGATGAAAAGCTTGCAGAATACTACGATTACGAAAGCATGATACCCAGGCTATCCAGCGTCAAAGATAAAGACTTTGTTTCCAGGCCCTATCAGACTCAGTATTCGATATTTTTCTTTCTTCCAACATTGATGATTGACTATGGGACGTTGAAGCCGGGCATTTATTTTTTTTCCAGTGAGATGCTGGAGAAAATGTCGCTTTCGGGAGGTTTTACAGTCAATAGATTGCTGGACAGAGATCTTGCTCTGATTTTAGAAGTAAGGAAGTGGAAACCAACTTTGTACATGGAATTTTATAATCTCAGGAGAAAGGTTTCGCGAAGCCTAAAAATATATGAATCTTATCCAGCCCGGACAAAATACAAATTTGAATTAATAGAGCTCGATGTTGGTGTTTCTCACCCGCTAGGTGTGATTGCAGGAGTTGATTTTAGGGCCGTGTATTCTAAGTACAGGGCTACAGTTCAGGAGTGGATTCCAGCTCAGAATATCTATACCAATCCCTTTTCTTATAATTACTATCGGGGTGTTGATTTTATCCTGACCTGGAAGTACCATAAGCTGGTCCCAGTTATTAACTCCGAAAGCAATCCTGAAGAAGGATTAAATCTGCGTTTAGAGGTTTCTCGCAATTACGACCATTTTCTCAAGGATTTTGGAATATATGAAGATTATGCAACACTGAGGGAAATTTATAAGAAGAACTATTACTGGAAAATTTATATGAACGGGGTGATTTATAAGAGGTTGGTGCCTGCTAAAAAGATTACATCATCCCTTCGGTGGCAAGCGGGGTGGATCTCTAAGTATGATGTTGACTCCTTTTTCTATTTTTTTGCTGGGAGTCTTCCGGGTTTAAGAGGGTATCCGTATTATAGTATTGAGGGCAGGAATCTTTTTTCTGTTCATTATACTATAAAAGCGCCTATTTTCAGGGAGAAAAGTATTTCTTTGCCTACCTTTTGCCTTAGTAATGCGTTTATCGGGATTTATTTTGAGGCAGGAAATGCCTGGAATGGAATAGAGGGAAAGAGAAAGGTTGGGATTAAAGAGTTCTTAAAGGATTCCTATGGCGTAACTAAGAGATGGATTAAAGATTTTAAAAAAGATGCAGGAGTAGAACTTATCCTCAGTGGTTTTTCTTTTTATTCATATCCTTTATCTTTAACTTTTGACTTTGCGTATGGGTTTGACAGGGTTGAATGGACGAATGGTGACAGGAGAAATGAATATGGGAAAAAACTCAGGTTTTATTTTACCATGTCTTTTGGAATCTAATGGAGGTGCAAAATGAGAGCTTACGCCAAATATTTTGCAATTTTTACTATGATTTTCCTGATTACTGGTAGCAATGCTTTCCCGCAAGTAGGGGATATTTTTCATCCTTCTCAGGAGAAGGAGAAACTTATAGCAGCATTAAAGTATTCGCAGGTTGATACTGAAGAAGATACAGGATTTTTTTACTCAAAACGAGTCAGAAGAGCTTTTTTGATGTCACTTGCAGTACCTGGTGCTGGTGAATTTTATTCTGGATCTAAATTGAAAGCTGCCGTCTTTGCAGGGCTGGAAGCTTCCTTTTGGGCTCTTTATTTCACATATAACAGCAAGGGCAATAGACTTGTTGAGGAATATAAAAAGTTTGCAGACGAACACTGGGATCTTAAACGATGGTATCTTGATGGTCTTCTTAACGATCTCACGGGGTTGAAAGATTCAAAATCTGAAACGCATGTAATCTGGATAGAATATGGCGGGCAGGAGTATCCAGCGATTGATGACTCCCTGGATATCTATTTCCCCGGTGAGTGGGAAGATATGATCAAACATGAAGAGTTTGAGCCGGTAAAAGACGATGAGTATTATGAAAATATCGGGAAATATGATCAATTTGCTTCTGGATGGGATGATTTCTTAGAGTACAATGAAAGATCTGATACCTTATTTATGAGTCCAAACAGGGATAAGTATTTATCTATGAGATGGGACGCGAATAAGGCTTTTGAGGTGGCTACTGCATTTGTGTCGGCCATAATGTTTAACCATGTAATCAGTGCTTTCGATGCTTTGATAACTGCTAAACACAAAGAAGCAGCAGATAGAAATAAATTTAGTTGGAACATGGCAATTATCACCGATTATAGATATAAAAATCCTGTAAGAGGGATAAGACTATCGGTAGCGTTTTGAAATGACAGGGTGAAGTCAGATGAAGAGATTTTCTGCATGGTGGATTTTTGTTCCTGCCATATTGTTCCTGGCAGGATGTTCAGGACAAAAGGAGATGGTTTTAAAGAGCGGCTATGATTATTATAAAGCAGGGATGAAGTTTTTTAAGAAGAAGAAGTGGGATAAAGCGATAGAGAAATTTGATGTTGTACTTTTGAATTATCCCGGTAGTGAGTATGTGGATGATGCAAAGTTTTACACCGGGGAGTGCTATCTAAAAAAGAAGGAATACCTCCTTGCTATTAATGAATACGAGGAGCTAATAAGCAGGTTTCCCTATAGTGATTATGTAGAAAGGGCAGCTTTCAAGATAGGGTATTCTTATTACAAACTGTCTCCGAAGTTTCAGCTTGATCAGGAATATACCAGAAAGGCGATCCAATCTCTTCAGGATTTCATAGATACATATCCGGACAGTAAATTTTGCAAAGAAGCCGAGAAGTTGATATATGAACTCAGGAATAAACTTGCAAGGAAACTCTATGAGGCTGGGAAGCTTTATATAAAACTTAGGGAGTATAATGCGGCTTTGATATATTTTGATCTGGTGTTGGAAAGTTATTATGATACGGATTGGGTGGATGACGCGGAATTGGGGAAGGCATATTGTTATGTAAAGTTGCGGGATTTCGATAAGTATGAGGAAATTCTTGCAAAGTACAATGACAAGGAAAGTCCTCACGTTCAGAAGATGGTTGAAAAACTAAAGAGAGTATACCAGAGAGAGCTTAAAAAGATTGAAAAAGAGAAGAGAAAAAGGTGAGGATAGCGTTATTCGGAGGTACTTTCGACCCTCCACATGTGGGGCATCTTATCCTGGGGCAGGCTCTGTTAAATTTTCTGGATATTGAGAAAGTGTTTTTTGTCCCTGCTTTTATTCCTCCTCATAAAAAGGGGGAGCATTTTTCATCGGTGGAAGATAGATTGCGAATGGTGGAGCTTTCGATTCGTAGCAATGATAGCTTTGCAGTTCTTGAGATAGAGATAAAACGGGGCGGGATTTCGTATTCTATCGATACGATAAGGGAGGTAAAGAATAATTTCAAACTGTCCAGAGACAATCTTTTTTTTGCCATTGGATCGGATAATCTTCTCGATTTTGACAACTGGAAATCTCCCGATAAGATTCTGGATACATGCAGGGTTGTTGTGTTTCCCAGACCGGGTTTTGATGTCAATAGAGTGAAAGATGATTACAGAAAGAATGTTGTATTTCTCAGGACTCCTTTGATAGACATTTCTTCAAGAGAAATAAGGGAGATGGTCAAGAGAGGTCAGAGTATCAGGTATCTGGTTACAGATGAAGTTAATAGATATATAAATTCAAGGGGGTTATACAAATAGGGGTTGGTACAGGGGTGGATCCGCGGGTCAGGAATTTTTGCATTATAGCACATATAGACCATGGTAAGTCGACACTGGCTGATCGGTTTCTGGAAATTACCGGCACTGTCAGGAAAGAAGAAATGGTTGATCAGATTCTTGATAATATGGACCTGGAGAGAGAGAGGGGGATCACTATTAAGTCTCATCCAATTCAGATGCAATACCATGGGTATAAGTTAAATCTTATAGATACTCCCGGGCACGTAGATTTTAACTACGAGGTTTCAAGAAGTCTTGCTGCATGTGAGGGTGCTATACTGCTTGTTGATGCTACCCAGGGTGTGGAGGCTCAGACTGTGACAAACGCCTATCTTGCAATTGAGAATGACCTTGTCATTATTCCTGTGATCAACAAGATTGATCTACCGGGAGCAGAGGTTGAACAGGTAACGAAGCAAATTGTCGATTTGATAGGTTGTGGCGAAGATGAGATTCTTCTGGTGAGTGCAAAAACCGGGGAGGGAGTTGTAAAACTTCTTGAAGAAGTTATAAAAAGAGTTCCCTCACCAGAGATTAAAAAAGATAGCCCTTTGAGAGCGTTAATTTTTGATTCCACTTTCGATTCCTTCCGTGGTGCAATCCCCTATGTCAGGGTGTTTGAAGGAGAGGTGAGGCCAGGAGATGTTATAAAGCTTTTCTCACATGAGTCCGAGTACGAGGTTTCAGAGGTGGGTATTTTCAGATTGGGGAGGGTGAAGGTAGATAAATTGGGATCAGGAGATGTCGGCTATCTTATTGCGGGGATAAAGGAGATAACGAAGGTGAGGGTTGGAGACACGATCACGGGTAAAAAGAACCCGGCGTCTGAGCCTTTGCCTGGGTACAGAGAGATTAAGCCCATGGTCTTCAGCGGATTATACCCTGTTAATAGTGAGGATTATGATGATCTGAGGTCTGCCCTTGAAAAAATGAAACTGAATGATTCAGCCATTATTTTTGAGCCTGAGACCTCAGCCGCACTTGGGTTTGGTTTCAGAGTAGGGTATCTTGGTCTGCTGCACATGGAGGTGGTGCAGGAGAGATTGGAACGGGAGTTTAATCTGGAACTTGTGACCACAATGCCCAATGTAAAGTATGTCGCCGTTTTGAAAACTGGTGAAGAAGTGGAGATTGATAATCCAGGTAAGATGCCTCCGCAGGCGGAGATTGACTACCTTAAAGAGCCATATATCCGAGCTGAGATGATTACCCCTACGGAATATATTGGAAACATAATACAACTCTGCAAAGATAAAAGGGGTATTTACAAATCAACGCACTATCTCGATCCTAAAAAGGTTTTGATTGTTTTTGAACTCCCCCTTGCAGAAGTCATAGTTGACTTTTACGATAGGTTGAAATCGATATCCCGTGGTTATGCTTCATTTGATTATGAACATATAGGATTTAGAAGAGGTGAGCTCGTTAAACTTGATATTCTGATTGCCGGTGAATCTGTGGATGCACTTTCTGTTATAACTCATCGTGATAAGGCCTACTATCAGGGCCGAGAACTATGTAGAAAGTTGAAAGAGCTTATTCCAAGACAGTTATTTGAAGTAGCTATTCAGGCAGCAATAGGTAATAAGGTAATTGCAAGAGAGACTATAAAACCTCTGAGAAAGAATGTGACAGCGAAATGCTATGGCGGGGACATTACAAGAAAGAAGTAATTGCTTGAGAAGCAGAAGGAAGGAAAGAAGAGATTGAAACAGATAGGCAGGGTGGAGGTTCCCCAGGAAGCCTTTTTTGCGCTTTTGAAGGTGGGAAAATAATTTGGCAATAGGTCCTGCACATTCTTTTTACAACTATCTAAGAGCGACAAGAGAGCCTTTTTACAGCTTTTTAATCTCGCTTCCTTTGATATTCAGTTATGAGCTTCTGATTTTCCTTCTGAATCACTCAGACGTTACAGGTTTGAGGAATGGAGCGGATATTATATTTAGACAACTTTTTTCGATTTTCGACGTTTATGGATTTTATGCAGTGGGACTTGTTCTGATAATTATTTTTCTATTTAGTTATTACTTCTACGAACGGAGTAGAAGAGAGATACGCTTTAGGTTTTATTATTTCCCTTTGGCAGTTGCAGAATCATCCATTTATGCGGGGATACTTTTCCTGATATTTTCGGAAATTGCTGATTTTGATATTTCCTTAGGTCTCAATGCAAAACAGAATTTTGTCCTTATTCTGGGTGCCGGTGTCTATGAGGAATTTATCTTTAGGGTGATACTGATAACAGGTTTTAATTTTTTCCTGACACAGATCTTGAGATTAGGAAAAGCAGGTAGCTATTTTCTATCGGTTGTAGCTTCATCTTTTGTTTTTTCATTGTTCCATTATCTTGGGGTTTATGGAGAGGCTTTTATCCTGAAGACTTTTGTCCTCAGGTTTTTATCGGGGGTATATCTGTCCGGGGTGTACCTTTTTCGGGGATATGGCCTTGCAGCATATAC
>QNCQ01000050.1 GCA_003645825.1 Fidelibacterota bacterium | reverse complement strand
TTCTCCATCGCCATCATTGTCGATTCTATCTTTTGAGTTGCCGGGGGTTTCAAGAAATGCTGTAGCAGCTACTCCAACCGGATCCGTTCCAAATGCAGTATTTCCGATGCCGTCGCTATCTTTTGACCAGGCAATATCGTATATCAGGTCGAAATCCGGGGAATCATCATTTGAGTCTCCATCCCCTCCAACCAGGTCTGCTAACCAAAGGCAGAAAGAAACCTTGTCTAAATCCTTTGTGCCGTCATTTTTAATTTCGTGCAGGATAAAAACGACATCTTCGATTAGAACCTGTGACCATTCCATCACCCTCATATCAGCCAATAGTCCGAGACCCCCTCTTGTTGAATCTGTATCATCGGGGTAGTACCTGTATTTAGTGTATCTGTCATCAGAAATCCTGAAGTAAATCTCCTGGTCAGCGTTAAACTGGTTTTTCCCAAAGTATCCATTCCATGACCCTGCCCAACCTGGATCAGATTCATCGTCCATTTTATCTGGCCAAAAAGGAGGCCATGATTCTGGTTCGTCACTCTTCGCTATTAAATCCGATTCTTTGTTTAGGTACCCCGGGACAGGCTCGAAATTCCATGATTCACCGCTTGTGCTCAAACGCCCATTTGCAACATCCACTATATGAATGAGATTGGAATCAACATCATAAACTTCTGCCCCAACCCAAAGCTGAGTCATAGCAATGTAGTGTTTGCCAGAGTTTTTGGGCCATTCGTATGGCACATAACTTGGCCCAGCTTCAGGTCTGCCAGTAAGACCATAATTGAATACAGATGTTCTCACTTTATTACCATCGATGTCGGTTTGCCTCCGGTAGTTTGGATCGCCTCGTTCTTTGCTTGGGATATGCTCACCATTCAATACAAGTGCGAGAGTAAATAAAAGCAATAAAAGTCTTTTCATGTCACCACCCAATCAAAAGTTTAAATTAACTCCGATGTGTACTTTTCTGGGTTCAGAGTACCATTCCTGATGAATGAAATACTGGTGTATTGTGTTTATCCGATAAGGGGATGCATAAAGGTTTTCTTTTTCCCACTCAGTTGGTTCATCCAGGTTTTTATTGGCTCTTCCTGTGTTTGACCATACATTTAGCTCGTTTTTAGTATCAAATAGGTTGTAAATATTGATGAAAAAGGTAATGTTAACTTTGTTTAGTGAAAATTTTCTGAATAGTTTAAGATCAAATTCATAAGTCATTGGTTTTCGTCTACTATTAGTCTCCAGTTGTGTCGATACATTTTTACCCATGCGTGAGGCTACCGTTATCGTAGGAGTATATGGATAACCTGAACCAAATCTTCCAATTAGAGAAACTCCCTGTCTATCGGTGCCAAAGAAAATTGCTCCGTTTAAGGTGTGAGTTTGATCCCAATTTAGCGGTACAATGTACCTTCGAGGTTCTCTATTTGCCTGGATTGCGTTGAATTCATCCCAGGGGTCGGAGTTTGATCCTTCTGCTACCTGATAGGTGTAATTCAAATTAAACCACCAGTAGTCGCTGTAAGATTTGTCCACCGAGAGCACGATACCTCGTACGTTGGAGTAATCTTTGTTGGCATAGATTACATACGATGTCCCTCCCCCCATCTCAATTGGGACGCCAGTAGAAACCCAGTCTCTTACATCTCTGTAGTAGCCTGTTATATCCACTGTAATTCCTCGGAAAACTTCCTGGCGCAGTCCAATTTCGTACATTACCGTTTTCTGGGGATTCAAATCTGGATTTCTATAAATTCCAAATGCACCACTTGTTTCAGGAATTTTATATCCTGGATTTACATATAATAGTTCAAATTGTGGAATCTGGAAAAAGTGTCCAAAGGAGAAGTGAATTACCCCCTTGTCGGTGATAGGATAAGAGATTCCAAAACGAGGGCTTATCTGGGATTTTGGTTTTGTGTTTTTCCACCAGATTTTCTCCCTCTCTTCAAGGCTCATAGAGTCAAGATCAGGATTTCTTGGATTATAAATATTTGGCTCTGTTGGGTCAGCCGGGATCTTCGAGTTTGCATCAAAGTAATCGTATCTTACTCCTATGTTTAAAATCACGCTCCTGAATTCTATCTTATCCTGAATATATGCTGAAAATTCCCGGGGTCTTTCAAGATAATAAGTGCGGTAAGTTTCCTCTTTACTTGGAATGTAAGGTGTAAATACAGTGTCCCTTACTGTAGGATCATCTATTATGGAATAACCATCAAGTTCAAGTCTGTGGAGTTTTCCTTCGATGCCAAATTTTACCAGATGTACATTTGTAACCTGGGACGTCATATCGAATTTCACAACCCTGGAATTTGTTTTTCTCCAGAACCTGTATGTGTTTATTGCGTAGTCGGTGAACCAAAAATCCGGGTTTACCCTCCTTTGATGCTCCCAGTAGTAAGGGTCGATGTATCTGGGGTCATTTGGATCTTCGAATAACCACATCCAGAAATGTCTGTAACTCGATGATAATTTTAGATCGTAGAAAGTTTTTGAACTGAGGGTATGGGTAATAGAAAATGTAATGTTATTTGCTGAGTTGTTTTTTTCAATATTACCGGATGGCGCGTACTGCAATCCGTGGTCGAAATCTTCCCATTTTTCTCTGCTATACAGGTAGTTAACTCTGAACTTGAGGTTATGGAAAGGTGTTAATACCAGCTTGAAATTGGAGGTCAATTTTTTCCTCCAGTTCATCGGTACATATTCAACATTATCAAGAGTGTCTCCGTAAATATTGAAGTAACTTTTTCCATACAACCATCCATCGGTGTAATTATACCTAATATTCGCAAAGAAATTGCCAAACTTTTTTATGATTGGCAAAGGGCCACCTAAATTTGCCTGGATATCTCTTTCGTCTTGAGGTCTTACTTCTTCAATACCAGGGAACAAATTCTGGGATTTTGATATATGGTCACCCATGTATGCAGATATAGATCCCGTATAATGAGAATACCCTTCTTTTGTGACGATATTTACTATACCTGACATTGCATTTCCATACTCTGCATTGAAAGTACCACTGATTACCTGAAGCTCCTGAATCGCTGAATTTTCTACCACAACAGCCTGACTATTATCATAAACATCTGTAACAGGGACTCCATCTACCCAGTACGCCACCTCAGAAGCTCTCCCTCCTCTTATATGAATTCCACCCCCTGCATCCAGGGTGACTCCACCCTGGATTTGCAAAAGCTCGTACATTTCTGAAACAGGCATCGATTGAATCTGGTTTGCCGATACCCTAAACTCTGATGAAGTTAGGTCTTTTTGCACCGCCGGACGGGTAGCTACAACCTCGACGACTTCTTTTGCTTCCAGAACAGTTCTTTCCATTGATATGTCAACTTTTGTGGTGAGATCTATTTTTACCCTGACATCGGTAACCACTTTTGGAGTATAGCCGATCATTGTGGCTTTTACAGAATATACTCCTGGGGGAACGTTTATTATAGTGAAATTCCCGCTTTTATCGGTCGCAGCACCAAGGTAAGTGTTCAGAACAATAACATTGACGCCTACAAGAGGTTTTCCCGTTTGAGCATCTGTTATCTTGCCTGATATTTTTCCTGTTGTCCCCGCATTTAGAATTACATAAAAACACAAAATGAACGTTAAAATTTTCTTGCTCATTTTTCACTGCCTCAATTAACTAACATTCAAAGAAATGCTCCTTAATAACTCTTTATTGATTTTAATATTTGCTTTACTTCGTAGCCTGTTTACAAAATTTTTGTATCCTCTCCTTTGAGCTTTTATACGCAAGATGTCTACTATTTCAGACTTTGCTTCTTCAAAGCTCATTCTTTGCGAGGGCTTGTAATCGTTTATTTTTATAAAAAGATACCCTGCTTTCATTTTTATCGGGCCTATTGTTTTCCCACAATTTTCAGGCTTTAGAAAATCAGAAACAATTCCAGCTTCTCTTTTAGATAGCCAGCCTAACTTTCCTCCCTTTTCTCTGCTTCTCTTTAATCGGCTGTATTTCCGGGCAAGTTCTTCAAAATGTGTTCCCTCTTTTAGCTTTTTGGAAAGCCTTTCTGCCAACACAGAATCTTTTACCAGTAACTCGGAGATGTTATAAAATGTTGGCTTATAGAAATCATTTGGATGTTCTTCATAATACTGTAAAAGCTGGGATTCTGGAATCGAAACAGTATCCATAATTTCTTCAACCAGTTTTGCAAGTATTCTATTCTTTCTGTACTTTTCGAACTTTTCCCTGATTTCTTTTTGGTCCCTTATTCTGAGTCTATCTATTTTCTTTTCAATCTCTTCTCTTATTACAAGTCCTTTTATTGCTTTTTTTAAATCCTTTATGGTCTTGATTCTATTCCATTGTCTTTCCTGGAGTTCTGAGAGTTTTTCGATGAGCATTTCGACGTTCCATGTCCCATTTTTGCTTTTTACTATCCAGGTAGTGTCAGAAGAGACTGGCAGAATTTCAGGTGGGAGTTTTCCTGTTTGTAGTCCCATCTTTATCCTGTCCAATTTCTGGAAGAGCCTGTCCACAAATTTATCGTTCAGCGTTATTTCCAATGATCTGGCCATCTCATCTGTTTTTCTCATCATGAGCTCTGGCACTCTTTGCTTTCTCAAATCTCGCTCTATTTTTTCTTTCATCATCAGGAATTCATCTTCAATAAGAAAGGGATTTACTTTCTTTTCCAGGACCTGGATAATGCTGTACCCGTAAACGGTCTTTACCGGTTGACTTATTTCGCCTATGCTGAGCCTATAAGCAGCATCCTCAAAGGAAGGTTCCATATCACCAAAGGAAAACCAGCCAAGATCGCCACCATTATAAGCCAGGTAGCTATCCGTGAAGTACTCAAAGGCTAATTCCTCAAAGCTTTCACCCCTGTTGAGTCTTTCTTTTATTTCCTTAGCAGTTTCCAAATCGGGGGCATAGATATGCCTTGCGTGTATTTTAATTTTTGATCTATAGTAAGCTTCTCTTAAATCCTCTTCACTTATCTTCAGTTCAGGGAGAATATGCTTCTGAAAGAAATAGTTGATGCAAATTTGGTCTTCTAAGGATTTCAAGCTCTTTTTTACATCTTCTCTTTGTATCCATCCCGAAGTGTCAGCATATTTGAGGAGTATCTTTTCATCTATCATCATATTAAGATACTCAGTTCTAATCTTGAGATTGTCTTTAATCCCAGAAAGCCTTATAAATTTTGAATACCTATCTGCGAATTCCTTTTGGGTGATAACGTTGTCTCCGACTGTAGATAATATCTTGTTATCCGAACAATTTCTCTGTGTAAGAGGCAAAAGAAACGATTGGAGTAATATTAAATATAAGTGAAACCTCTTCATAACTTCTCAAAAAGAAAACCTGATTTAGGAGAAATATACCCATTTGAATAAGAACCGTTTGAGAAAATAAGCCGCCACTTCGAGTTTATCCCCCGAAAGCACTCTACATTGGAGACAGATACCTTTTCCTCAGATAAATTAAAAATAGCTCTTATTGTTTCTCCCTCGTAGAATCTTTCGAAACCAAAAATATCATTAGCATCATCTATAAGGATGGTTTTATATCCACCTCTTCGTAATGTAATCAGGTTCTTCCTTAGCTCAATGAGAGATTTATAGTAGTTGAAAAGTGCTGTATCCACTTTTACAGTATCCACTTTTCGCGGTAAATTAAATGGATGATGCGATTCAGGTTCATACTCCATATCGCTCCATAGCATGGGTTTACGACAGTCCGGATCATCAGCACCCCACATTCCAACCTCATCTCCATAATAGATGTACGGCGCCCCTATGTACGTGAATTGGAATAATAGAATTGTTTTCGCTAGATTAATACCATCCTGATCGGGTTTTGAAACATTGAAGTGTTTATTATAGGAAAGGTGGCAATCATGATCTATCACTCTGTCAGGATTCGCTATCATAGAAAGAAATCTTTCTGTGTCGTGGCTATCCATTAGGTTTTGCAAAACGAACTGGTTTTCAATTTTATACCTTGATCTGACAAAACCTAACAACTTATCCAGAGCTGAAGGTTTGATCCTATTTTTTCTATCTACAAATGCCTTTAACATTGCATCCGCAAAGCGATAGTTCATTACCGCATCAAATACATCCCCCTTTAACCATGGTGAGGCATCGAACATTTTGTTGTTCCTGAAGTCTTCCCACCAAACCTCACCTACCAGGTAGCAATCCGGATTTATGGATTTCACATACTCTCTGAACTCTCTCCAGAAATTAATACTAACTTTTTCAGCAACATCCAATCTCCAACCATCGATGCCATCGTCTGGATTGCCATCACCATCCGGGTCCATCCATCTTCTTGCAATGTTGAAAATATGGCGTTTGAATGAAGTTGGTGGTCCATTTTCATCTTCTTTTATTTCGGGCAAATCAGGGATACCAAACCAACCCTGATATTGGAATTCATTTTCCGTAGTATTTGGATTGTCAAAGGATTTTATAATGAACCAGCTCACGTATTTACTCTCTTCTCCGTTCCTTCTAACATCCTGAAACGCCCAGAATGGAATTCCTACGTGGTTGAAAACCCCATCTATTATTATTTTAATACCTCTTTCGTGCAACTTTTGGATCAGATGTAGAAATAGTGTGTCTGCTGTTGTCCATTGCCAGGTTGAGGGGTCATCGGGAACCTCATTTTCCCATATTTCCTTGTCCTTTTGTGGGTTCGGTCCGAAGTTATTATCCACATGCCTGTACATTGCGCAACCATATTTATGAGAAGAAGGCGACTCAAAGATGGGATTGAGGTAGATAGCTGTGACTCCTAAGGAATCGAGATAATTGATCTTGTCTATTATTCCCTGTATATCTCCACCATATCTTCTCAGCTGAGCATTGTAATAAAACCCCTTACCATTTGCTTTTTCCCAGGGCTGGAATTTATACCAATCGTCAGTCCAGGGCGTTATTTCCCACCAGGTTTGTTTGTCATATGGCCATGTTCCCTCAAGAGTTTCAATGGTTGGATCGTTTGATTTGTCTCCATTTCTGAACCGTTCAGGGAAAATCTGGTACCATATTGCATCTACTGCCCATTCTGGTACGTTTGTGGGTTTTGAAAAGGCTGGGATTTCACTTTTACAAGAAATGAATAATAAAAAGAAAAAAAGGAGTGCCTTCCAAATCGAGCTCCTAAGCCTTCTTGTTATCGTTCTGATTTCCATTAGTCGCTCAAAAATGAGTCACTAAACTAATATAAATACATTCTTACCATTTGTCAATAGCGATTTTTATAAATTTTCTGACCACTCCATAAAAAGATTGTGTTGTTTAAATACAAAAAAATCTTTCTTTCTAATGTAGTTGTTAGAGCTTTCGTCCCTGTTAAAAACTGTGTCTCACACAGCCTTGAACAGCTATCGTTAAATCCGGAAGTGAGAACATGGGGTAGCCAGCTCCAACTAAATGCTTGACTATCCTGGTCTAATTTGCTAAAATTCTAAGCTTTTTCGCTGAGATGCAGTTAGAAATTAAAAATGAAGTGTCTATCTGAATACCTCGAGTTTTATTCAAAAACAAAACCAGAAAGTACTTTTTTGGTACACAAGAGTGGTACATACACCTACTACCAGATAAACAACGCTGTTAATAACCTCTGTTCTCTGATTCAGGAACTTCCTGTAGAACAAAAGCTATCCATAGGTATATTCCTGACCGGAAGCCCTGAGTTTGTTGTTGCCCTCTACTCAGCTTTAAGATTCAGAGCTAATGTAATCATTTTCCCGCCGAACCTCACCTATCAGGAACTGGCAAAGCTTCTTGGTCTTTCTAAACCCGATATTCTCATTTTTAACACAGATCTTCTCGAAAAAGTAGAAAAAGCCTCTTTCTTGTCGAAACACAACTTCGGGAGAATTATCTTTAACACACCAGGAGATGCCAGATTTTCACTGCAAAACATGATTAGTAATGAAAGGGATTTCTCTTCCAGCCGCAATATCGACACCGAAAATAACTCAATAACTATATTTACAAAAAAACAAAAACAGAAGAGATTGGGAATCTCTTATACACAAAAAAATATCATCAGCGCAATAGAGGCTTTCTCTACTATTCTAAGGTACCTTCCGGATAAAATCTTTATAAACTCATATCCTTTAAACACAACTAAAGGATGTATACTTATACTCAATACCTGCCTTTATACAGGGGGTAAACTTATAATATCAACAACTAACAGAACAAACCAGATAAAAAAACACTTGATTAAAGAGAAAGTATCCATACTAATCACTGATGGAGCCTATTTTAATGGTCTAACAGAAGAAATAGACTTTGAAAACGACGATCTCGGCTCATTGGAATTGGTTCTAATCAACGGTACATATCCCAACATAGAAAACTTTAAAAGATGGGAAAAAACTTACGGTTGTGTCATATTGGAGGGTTTCGGAATACCAGAAACAAGCGAGGTATGCTCATGGAACCTAAGCAAAGCTGAAAGGACACCGGGCTCTATCGGTCTCCCACTTGGCTGCAATCAGGTAAAAATCGTAGACGAATACGGTGCAGAGATGGAGTCAGGTAACGCTGGCCTGTTAGCTATTAAAGGAGATAACATAGTAAAAGGTTATTTCGACCATCCCCTCGAGCTGGAAAGAGGATGGTTAATCACAGATTACGTGGCAGTCAGAGATGAGAACGGTTTCATTTATATAAAAGCACAAAAGAAAGATTTAATCAACAGGTTTGGTTATAAAATACTACCGGAAGAAATAGAAACCATGGTAAGAGAAATACCCGAAGTTAAAGATGTAGCAGCTGTCGGACTTGACTCAGAAAATGGAAATCAAAAGCTCAAAATATGCGTAGTCCTAGACAACGGCTCAAAAGTGAATTCTGCAGAGATTGAAGACGCTATCAAAGAAAGATTACCAGTTTACTTACAACCTGATTACATTGAGCTCCTTAAATGCATTCCAAAGGATGAATATGGAAACGTTTTAAGATACAAACTAAGTAAATGAGAGGAGGAATAAACTTGAAAGAATATCAAACAAAAGAAATAAGAAATGTTGGCCTATTTGGTCACGCTTCCTCAGGGAAGACCTCACTTGCTGAAGCGATGTTATACACTGGAGGGGTCACTACAAGGCTGGGGAGAATAGACGATGGAACTACAACTTCAGACTACCACCAGGATGAAATATCAAGAAAATTTTCAATATCTACCACACTGATGCACCTTGAGTGGAACAAACATAAAATAAACATTCTCGATACCCCCGGTTACCTGGACTTCATATCAGAAAGCAAAGCAATTGTGAAAGTAGTAGATCTCGGACTAATACTGGTACACTCCCAGACAGGGGTTGAAGTCGGTACTGAAATGGTTTTTAAATTTGCTGAAGAAGCAGGATTACCGGTGTGGTTCGTGATAAATACGCTCGACAAAGAACACTCAAATTTCAAAAATGCCCTCGATTCAATCAGAAGCTCTTTTGGCAAAAAAGCAGTCCCTTTACAATTGCCTGTCAATGAGGGTCCTGATTTCGATTCGATTGTGGACCTCATAAAAGAAAAGGTCTTCAAACATTCCAGGAATTTAAAGGGCAACTTTTCCATAGAGGAAATACCCGATGAGCTGAAAGGTAATGTTGAAAAGCTAAAAGAAGAACTGATCGAAGCTGTAGCTGAGTCCGATGACTCACTCTTAGAAAAATTCTTCGAAAACGGAAGCCTAAGTGAAGAAGAAATTGTAACAGGTCTTAAAAATGCGATAATCAACCGTGAAATATTCCCCGTAGTGTTCACATCTGCATACAATAATATTGGTGTGAAGAGATTGCTTGATTTAATCATAGAATATGCTCCAGCTCCCGAT
>QNCQ01000049.1 GCA_003645825.1 Fidelibacterota bacterium | reverse complement strand
GAAAAGGAGATATTCTACCCTATTAAACCTATTATGCTCGGTAATATAGAGAAAGTTCCTCTCAAAATCTCAAGCATTGAAAAAAATAGAAACGGTGAGTTTTTAATCGGTACCATCCGAAAGGGAATCTATGTTTATAATCCCTCGAGGAATACACTGTGTAATCTAGAATATGTGCTGGGGAGAAAACTGAATCCGGAAGGTGTTAGAATTGGGTGTGTTAAAGTTGATGGAGAAGGGAATTATTATATAGGAGCTATTGGTGCCGGGTTCATTTTTATTGATAGAAAAACTAAAAAACTATTTTGGTTCGATAGAGAACACGGAGATTTTTTTGAGAGAGTTTTTGATATCTTTTTGGATGAGGACGGAGAAGTATGGCTTGGTACGGACAAGGGCCTGTTTAAATTTGACAGAACTAAGAAAGAGCTCAAATTGTTTCGTCTGGGGCTGGATACTCTGAATTCGGAGGCTTGGGTTATATCTATAAAAGGAGAAGGTAACTGTCTCTATCTTGCTGTCAAGCAGGTTGGATTGTTGATATTTGATAGAGTGAAGAAGAAGTTTTACAAGCCAGAGTATGTTTTTAGGGATGATGTGCATAGTATACCGAAGAGAATAAATAAGATTTTTATAGATAAAAACCACAATATATGGCTGGCGGCCTCTGATTTATATATACTGAATCGGCCAGGTGCTTTTCGGAACGTCTCTTTAGAGAGGGTGTTGGGTCGAACTGAAAGTTTGGGCGTGAATGCTTTGAGGGTGGGAAGGGAAAATGGAGTGATATGGATTGGGACAGATATCGGTGTTATCAGATATAATTATATTACTGGAGAAAGCAAATATTTAGATTCTTCCATGGAAGGGCGACGGTATTCTGGAATTTCTTCCCTTCTTGTTGATAGTCAGGGTAGGTTATGGGTCGGCGCCCTAAATGGTCTTGGCTACGTTCCTTTGAGTGGAGGAAAGATAGTGGATGTTCTAACTCCTGTCTGGCGTGCACCTGGGCTGAGAAACTTATTTATCCATGATATTGCTGAAGACAGTGCAGGGAATATCTGGGCTGTGGCTATGGGAAATGGTCTATTCAGAATATCATCTGATCTAACACATATAAGCAAGTTTGATATGAGAGAGTATGGTATAGATAATTATCTCTCTTCTATTGATATAGACAGTGAAGGGAATTTGTGGCTTGGCACGATAAAGAATGGTTTGGTGAAATTTCGTAGAGACAAGGGAGTGGTAGAGAGATACAACATTACTACACCACTGAAATTGACAGGGGACCATGTGACAACTGTATTTATTGATAGTCATGGAAACGTATGGGCGGGAATATGCTTTGGTGGAATTAACGTAATCTCCAAAGATGGAAAGATCTCTTATTACACTACTGAAAATGGGCTGGCCTCCAACAAGATCATCAGTATTGTCTCTTCCGGCGGGGTAATCTGGGTGAGCACCAAGCAAGGGTTATCAAGGATAGATCCTGAAATGGGTGATGTTGTGAATTTTGGATATGATGACGGTGTGAAATATTTCTTAAAAAGAAGCAAGTACTCTGGATTCACAAAAGGTGGGGCAGATGTTTCTAAAGACGGTATGCTTTGGTTTGGAGGCCCATCTGGTCTCACGTACTTTATGCCTGACAGTGTCTTCAATGACAGCCATGAGAGTGATCTTAAGGTGTCCCTGGTTGAGGTTATTGACAAAAAAGGAAAGAAAAGAAGCTTCGTCCCCTGTAGTGATACGCTTAAGTTTTCGTATAAAGATATTTACATAAAACTTGACCTTACAATGCTTGATTTTTATGATCCATTTAAGTGCCGGTACAAATACAGAGTTTACGGATTGGGTGAAGAGTGGATTAACATCAGTGGCACTAGAAGCATAACCTTTTCCAACATTTCTCCTGGTAATCATATTATAGAGATTTTATTTTCCGATCACAAAGGAATGTGGTGCAGGAAGGCAAAGACGCTTCTTTTAAACGTGGCTCCGCCTTTTTACCACACATGGTATTTTAGAACCATTCTGGTGATATCTTTAATATTGTCTATAGTAGTGTTTATCAAAATGAGTATTGCTGCTGTTAGAGCTCAAAATCTGAAGTTGGAGAAAATTGTTGAAGATAGGACAAAAGAACTTAGAAGAAAACAGAGGGAGTTGTTACATGCTCATGCTGATCTTGAGAAAAAGGTTATAGAGAGAACCCGTCAATTGCAGGAGCTGAATAAAAAATTACTCAAGGAAATAGAAGAGAGAAAGCTGAATGAAACTTTGCTTAGAGAGTCCCAGAATATTACCCATTCGCTGCTCAATACAATAAGTGATTCTGTAGTCATGATAGATACCAATGGTAAAATAATAGCTCTGAACGAGGCTATGGCGGATTGCCTTGGTATAAACGAAGATGATCTCCTTGGGAGAAATGTCTTTGAGTTTGAGTTTTTTAGCTTTTCACCTTCTTTTCTTAAAGAGATAGTGAAACAAAAGAAAAAGAAGGTTGTAGAAAGAAGTTTCCGCGTCCGTTACTACCAACAGTATTTTTACCCAATATTTGATCTTAAGGGGAATGTCACAAGATTAGTCATATTCTCCCGTGATATTACGGATTTGAAAAAAGAGGAGGAGGTACTGCTAAAGCATAAGGAGGCACTGGAAAAAGAAGTAAGAAGACGCACCCGTGAGCTCGAGAAGATAAACAGAGAGTTACGTCAGGAGATAAGCCGGAGAAAGAGTGTGGAACGTGAGCTGAGAGAAAGCGAGGAAAAGTTCAGGTATTTGATTGAAAACGCCAATGATATAATTTGGATGACAGACACCAAAGGCCGTTTTCTTTTAATAAATAAAATGTTTGAATGCGTTCTCGGCTATGGGAAAAAACAAGTAATTGGCCGGGTAAACATTGATTTTGTAAAGGATATACATAAAGAAGTGTTAAAGAGAAACTTTGCTACCACCCTCGGTGGGAAAACTGCTGAATGTGAGATTAAAGTTTTAACAAGGGAAGGAAAGGAACTCATTTTCTGGATGAAGATGGTACCGTTCAGAGACAACGGAAAGATTGTAGGAGTATTCGGAATAGGAAGGGATGTAACCCGCATAAAGGAAAGTGAAAAAGAATTAAGGATGGCAGAAGCTAGGAAGAGAGAAAGTCTAAAGGAATTTACTTTGAAACTGGCTCATGAATTGAAAAATCCTCTCGCTAGTATAAAGAGTTCCGCCCAGATTGTTCGTTCAATAAGCAAGGAGAAAAAGGTGTCCCGAATTTCGAGACACATGGATACTATAACCCGAAATGTGGACATATGCAATAGAGCAATAAAAGAGCTGTACGATTTCACCCATCGTCCTGAATATAACTTCAAGGTAATTTCAATCGGCTCCCTTGTTGATAAACTGAATATGGAGCTGGAACGGGTTAATGAGTTAAGTAGCAACATTAAAGCCAGGCTTAAGGTAGAGACCCGGGATTTGGAAATTCTGGGTGATGAAATGAGATTGATTCAAGCATTTCAGAATTTAATCAACAATGCTGTTGAATCTATTGAAGGCTATGGAGAGATAGAAATTGTGGTCAGGGAGAAAAATGGTGCTGTTGAATTTAAGTTTTCCGATACAGGGTGTGGAATCTCACGTGAGAATATAGATAAAATCTTTTTGCCCTTTTACTCATCGAAGGCTACAGGGTTTGGGCTCGGGCTTGCGATTGTAAAGGATGTGGTTGAAATGCATGGAGGGGAATTGAAAGTCGAATCTATAGAAGGGGAAGGGACAACGTTTTCTTTGATATTTCCTACGCCGAAAGGAGCTAAGGCATGGAGGAAGAAAAAATCCTTGTTGTAGACGATAATGTTGATACTAGGGATAATATAAAGGAAATTCTTGAAGATGAAGGGTATGATGTTACCACTGCATCGAATGGTGTGGACGCCGTTAGTCTGATAAACAACAACCCTGTCGATTGCCTGGTTTTAGATATGAGGTTACCAGGGAAAGATGGATGGGAAGTTCTAAAGGAGATCAAACCTAAAATTGATGCTGGGCTTGCTGTGATAATAATTACTGCGTATGGCGATATATCGAGTGCTGTAAAAGCTGTCAGGATGGGAGCTTATGATTATATAGAGAAACCTTTTGACAACGATGCTCTTATTCTCGCCGTAAAAAGGGGGCTTGAGAATCTCAGATTAAAAAGAGAGCTGAGCGATTTAAAGAGGCTTATCTACAGCAAGAAAGACCTTGAAGAATTTTTCGGTTGTAGCAAGGCAATAAAGAAAGTGCTGGATCAGATAAATATGGTTGCTTCTACAGACATTTCCATACTCATTTATGGTGAAACTGGAAGCGGTAAAGAAGTTATTGCAAATTTTATTCATAATAGAAGTCTAAGGAAAAACAATCCATTTGTCGCTATCGACTGTGGGGCTCTGCCAGATTCTCTGATTGAAAGTGAGCTGTTTGGATTCGAAAAAGGTTCTTTTACGGGTGCCTACGAAAGAAAGCCAGGTAAGTTTGAGCTTGCTAATGGAGGTACACTTTTTCTGGATGAAGTTGGAAACCTACCGCTCAGTCAGCAGCAAAAGCTATTAAGAGTGCTTGATACGAAGAAGGTGTTACCGATTGGCTCAAAAAAGGAAAAGAGAGTAAATACGAGAGTGATTGCAGCTACCAATAAAGACCTATCAGAGCTCGTTGAAAAAGGCGAGTTCCGGAGCGATCTATATTACAGGCTATCAGAATTTGTTATCGAGATTCCTCCTCTAAGAAAAAGACAGGAGGATATTCCCATTATCGTCGGGAATCTTATCAGAGAGGCTAATCTGGAGCTGGGGAAAAGCGTTAGATCAGTGAGCGAGGAAGCTATGAATAAACTTATGAATTACAACTGGCCGGGAAATGTGAGAGAACTTCGTAATGTAATAAGGAGAGCTGTGCTTGTGGCCGATGAAGTGATAGAACCTGAAAATATTGTTTTGAATGTCTCTACGGACGAGAGAGAATGGGAACCAAAGAGACATATCAATGTGAGCGTCTGCGTTAATGATGGAGACAAATATATCTCTGTACTGGATGAAGTAGACAAAGAACTTGTGAAAAGAGCACTTGAAGAAGCTGGATGGAATATATCCAGGGCAGCGAAGCTATATGGTATAGATAGAACCAATTTTTACAGAAAAATGAAAAAATACGGGGTAACCAGAAAAGTTAGTCTTTCTTAGACTCCCATATTTTTTCGCCAAAAAAGTGCCACGGAAGTCTTCCCTCGTCGCATTCTCCCGGGTCCGGTGAGAAATGCAGGTTTGTGAAGTAAATAATTCTGGAAGTCGTATTCTTCAAATTTTTACAACCATGCGCCACACCGGGAGGAATGACTAACAAATAGGGTTTCCCTCCTCCCAGCGTCAGACGCATAAGTTTCCCCTCTGTTTCTGAGTTTTCTCTTACATCGGCAAGTACAACGAGTAGTCTGTCCGAGGGGGGAACGAACCATATATCGGTTTGCCTCTTATGGATGTGAAATGCTTTTATGGCTTCTGGCTCCATCTCGCTATAATTTATTTGCAGAAGGTTGAAACCAGGTTCGGCAAAGCTTTCTCCATCTTTTAATCTCATTAGTTCTATAAGGCATCCACCTTCATCGATGTGATTCACTAATTCAATTAGCTTTACCCCCTTGATTTCCTCTTTTTTTGAATAGTCCTGTGTGAAGTATGCTTTTTCAGCGTCTTTTATTAATTTCATGAAACCCTCATTTATTTTTTCCAGTTTAAGTTAAAGAAGTAGGGTATAAATTACAATCCGATTTGATAAGTGGGTTTTGTGATGAATGCTAAACCGATGATAGTGTTTCTTACTGCCAAGGAGAATAGATATAGCCTCAACGCTTTGCTTGGTAGCCTGGAATCGCGAAATATAATAAGTGAAGTAGATGTTAGTATAATCGATTACAGGGATGTCCATTCTGGCCGATTAGAAGCGATCAGAGGTACAGATGAAAGAGTTATTTTTGCCTTTTCATTTGCAACGCCTCAATATTTTGAGATTTGTAGTGTGGTAGAGTCTTTGCGGTCTCGATTTCGAAATTCTATTTTTATTGCAGGAGGGCCTCACCCGTCAGGTATGATGGAACAGACATTCGAAATGAAGTTTGATCATGTTTTTGTAGGGGAGGCTGAGGAAACATTTAGTAGCTTTATAGAAGATTTCAGCAAAGGCAGAATTTCGATTCTCTGGCGTGGGAAAAATGTTCACCGAGGCGACAGCCCGGTTGAGTTAGACAATTTTAAGCCGTTTAGTGAAAAGCTTAGGCGTTTCGGCCCAATTGAAATTACGAGGGGTTGCCCGCATAGATGTTATTACTGTCAGACTCCTTCCCTGTTTGGGCGGAAGGTCAGGCATAGAAGCGTGGATTATATTTGCGAGCTGGTAAAAATAATGTTTAGATATGGTTTGTCCGATATCAGGTTTATATCTCCTGATGCATTCTCATATGGCTCAGAAAACGGAAAGGAAATACAACTTAACAAGATTTGCTCCCTCCTGGAAAATGTGAGAAAAATATTAGGAAATAAAGGGCGGATATTTTTCGGTTCTTTCCCTTCAGAAGTCAGACCAGAGCGTGTGACACATGAGACAGTCGCCCTGGTGAAGGAGTTTTGTGATAATGATAACCTTGTTATTGGAGCTCAGTCGGGTAGTCAAAGAATTCTGGATCTGATAAAAAGAGAACACACTGTGGAAGATGTTTATACTGCCGTCGAAGTAATCGTAAAAAATGGGCTGAAAGCAAATGTAGACTTTATTTTTGGCTTGCCGTTTGAGGAGGATGATGATGTTTTTGAAACAATTAAGTTTATTAGAAAATTAATAAAGCTTGGAGCACGAATACATGTTCATTATTTTATGCCATTGCCTGGGACTCCACTCGCCAGGTATAAGCCGAAGAACTTTCTGGTTTATGAAGAATTTCTAAAGAAGGAGCTACTTCCTTATGGTCATGCTTTTGGGCAATGGGAAAAGCAAAAGAGGTTAAGTATGCTACTCTTTGATCTGATAAACAGGAAGAAAAAATAATCCTTAGGGAGATGTAAAATTAGTGAAGTCAGTATGTCACCTTTTTCACTTTTGAAGAACTACCACAAAATCCTTTGAAGGCATAAAATTACGTTTTTCCCATAAATATATTTTGAGATTTCCTTTAGCATACATTGTATCTGGACTGAAGGAGAAACTTTTTATGTTTACATTTTTCCTGGTAATAAGCTTGTAGATAGCTCTTAGTAAAGGTTTATTCCATTTTGCTGTGGTAGTAAGGAAATAATGCAGGGTGTCAGACAGGAGTTTTTGAGAATATTCGATGTGGTAAATTGCTGTATCATATGGTTCTAACGATAGAGGAAATAAAATCCCTTTTTTATTTCCTACAGTCACTTTGACAGGTTTTTTCTCTTTTAAATCGAATACTGTGATGCTTTCTCTGATCGTGCTTTTTAAAAAGTCTTTGATAGGAAAGAAAAGAAATGTCATTGCAGGTCTTGAGGAATTATTAGAAAAGTAATACACCCCTTTTACATGCAACGTATCTCCAATTAATATAAAACTCATGTCCTCCTTGAAAAAGTTAATACTCTGGGAGTAGAGACAAGGAGTAATTTGCAAGATAATGATGAATACCAGAATGATAAAACGCATAGAAATTATTTCAGAAAGACGATTGAACCCCTGGAGAAAATCTTATTCTCATAACTGATTGTGTAATAATAAACTCCCGAATTAACGGTTTTCCCAATTTCATTCCTACCATCCCAGGTCAGATGACGCCTATCTCTTATTTGGACTGATTTTACCAGTTGCCCAAGAGAGTTATATATCGAAAGTTTGCCTTTACCGTTTTTGAATCTTCGTGGTATAGAAATATAAAAATTAACTATGGAATTAAAGGGGTTAGGATAAGCAATGGCCTTTATTTGAAAATCCTGTAGGGTCTGGGAACTTACCACCTCGGAGTAATCTGCTTTGAGATATATGTTACATTCGACGGTAGAATCAGGGTAGGTATGAACACTTAGTGGTTCAATTGGTATGCCGTAAGAGATGCCATCATTTACATTTACGGAGTCGATATAATAAAAGTATGCTTTTCTCGCAAATATCCTTGTAACGTAACTTTTGTCTTTTCTGAAGTGAATAGGCGTGTCCAATTTGAAGTTACCAGAAGAGATAGTGTCCCCACTTTTATCGATTATAAATCCAGTCATTGTAGCAAGAGTTCCCACTGTATCATTTAGAGAACCAATGGTTGGGGTTTTGTCATAGCAGATATATTTCATTTCAGTTTGAGGTTCAATGTAATATCTGCTTATAGAATGTCCATCCGGAGGACTTCCAATTAAAGATTTTTCTGTTCCCCAGTTCATGTAGTCGGTATTTGTAAAGGGTCGTTTGAGTAATATTTCTACACTACCTCTATCTGAAATCAATTTTATTGTGTCGTCAAAGTCCTCTGAGTGAAGAACATACAAATATACATTGTAGCCAGATATAACGGTATCGCAATAAACGAATTTTTCACTGTCAAGTGGGGATATTGCCGATTTTTGACCATTGGTTATGTAAACTGTATCCGGAAAATCAACTGTGTAGGATTCACCTAAGTCCGTCGGGTGCCCATAAAGTATTTCCATATCCCATGAGCTACTTCCTCTAAAAAAAATTTCATTAATGTAGCAGATATAGACAGGGAGGGGATTAGAAAATACTATTAGATGCCAGTTGAAAACCAGCATTAATAATATTAACTTCCTTTTCATCTTAGTAACCCCCATATTTTCCTTAGTTTACAAAGTAGATTGCTTAAAATCAATAGGAATAAAGGCAAAGAATGTTGTGATGTTCAGGTACATAGGGGTACAATAGAACTGACTGAACTATGGGTAGTATGTAATGGACGCGGTCCATGGAAGAGCTGAGTGCTCGGTGGTATAAATTTAATTGTGCCTAAATATAAGAAAAAAAAGAAGATAACCTTCTATGTGGATTGAAATTTAAATATAAAAAAACACAGGGGGTTATCTTACCAGACACAATTAATTTGATACTATGAGTTCTTGGTTTTGATTCTGTTAATCAATTTTTCAATTTCAGCTAAGGCCTTAATTGCAGACTCTTCGCCCGCTTTAATGATATCTTTAGCTTTATAAAAATCTAAAAGACTATACCTCTCAATCGAAGGTGATATTAAAATATCCGGTTTCCATAGCAAAAGCTGTAAAGCTTGCAGTTGAGTCTCAAATATAATTATCGTTTGTAGAAGAATTTTTAAAAGATTTGGTTGTTTGTAAATTTTCCTTGACCTTTCATTCTTGAGATTTATTGTTTCTCCTTCTTCTTTATCATTAAAGAAATTTAGTTGCTTAAGAAACTGTTCTTTTGATACAGATAGAAATTTATTAAGAATATTTTGCCTATCATGATTTTTTAGCTTCCAGTATTTTCCAGGATTTGGTATAGCATTTACTGCGATTATAATATCAGCATTATTTTCATATGCAACACTAACAGGTAATGGATTAACCAATCCTCCATCGACGAGTAGTCTCTCCTGGTACTTCACGGGTGTAAATAAAATAGGTATCGCAATACTCGAAAGTATAGCATCAACTAGTTTTCCACTATTTAGTACCATTTCACTTCCATCAGTAAGGTCAGTTGCTACAGAGCTATATGATATCGACAGTTGTTCAATTTCTTTATCATCAAGATGATTACTGACGAAATCTCTAACTCTATCGATATTGACGAATCCACCTTTTTGTAATCCAGGGATAAATGTTTTTACTACAAACCTTTTGTCCACTTGTAATGCTATTTCTTCCATAAGCTCAGCAGAAAAACCAGCTGAATAATATCCTCCTACAAAAGCTCCCATACTAGTACCAATTACTATGT
>QNCQ01000048.1 GCA_003645825.1 Fidelibacterota bacterium | reverse complement strand
GGTAATTTCGACATAAGCTGCATCACACTCCGTAATATTCACAGGGATTTTTTTCCATACCTCACGGAGTTTTTTGAAAAGAACCTTTACCTCTTTATCCCGAATCTTACGAATATCTATTGAAAAGATTTCGTCTATCTTTTCTAGAGACATCCAGGACACCGCTGGAGAAGATATGTACCCCAATTCAACCAGCTTACTGAGAAGATCCCGCATTTCTGGAGTTGATAGAAATGCTATGACACGCATTGCTAAAAGTTCTTTCGCATTCTTGAGATATTTCTCCTCATCAACTGGTGCTTTTTCCAGCGTTTGCCTCAGCAGAAAGTAGTTTTCCCATGCATGATTTAGCATAGAACGCAAACTGGCTACGCTATAAAACCTTAGAAGATATGTTATGATCTGACTCTTACGTAAAAGATGGTTATTCAAGTACTGACTGATAAATCTATCCCGCATAACATTTTCTTCTGCTTCGTCCATTATGCGATAGTCGTAAGGTATCTCTATCTCATCCATGTTTTCCTGAATAATCCGGTTACAAAAGCTATGCACTGTGGAAATGTAAGCATTACCAAGACCGTATATTATTTTCTCTTTTAAGACAGGATTGGCATCCCAGAGATTTACTTCTTTTGCTATTCTTTCCTTCATCTCTTTTGCGGCTTCTTCCGTAAAAGTTATCGCTATGATCTCCCCGGGACCTGCCAGGCCAAGCTTTAGCACCTCCAGATATCTCTCCACAAGCGTGTATGTTTTCCCTGTGCCTGCAGAAGCACAGACAATGCAGGATTTTGTCAGCTCCACAATTTTCTTCTTCACCCTTGAATTTTTCAATGGCTTCTCTTGTTTATACACGAGAAATATAATAAAATTCAATGTGAAAATTGAGGTTAAAAATGCCTTTCTATGACGTTTTTGGTAACGACTGGATTGGTTTCGCTTTTTACTTCGTGGCTATACTTGCTCTCGTATTTGTAAGTGGAATTCTGCTCGAAAAGTTTAAGGTTTCAGGGCAGATCACAAGACAATTTGTCCATGCAGGAGTAGGCCTATTGGTACTGACCTCTCCTTTCACAATTCATTCTCCCCTTCAGCCATCTCTACTTGCCGGGATCTTTATTGTCCTTAACCTGGTCAACATCTTAAAGGGTGGTATGAAAGGGATTCACTCCACCGAACGGTTTAGTCTCGGGACAGTGTTTTTCCCCCTCTCCTTTCTCATTCTCATTCTGCTATATTGGGACAAAGCCTACATACTAATCGTTGGAATGGCTATTATGACAATCTCTGACCCTTTAGCTTCTATTTTAGGAACAAGACTTTCCCGTGATAAATTTTTTGTCCCGTGGAAGGATAAGAAAAGTGTCACGGGTTTATTTACTATTTTCATTTCAGCAACTGTAATTGTCCTCGTAATCACAACATGGATAAAACCCGACTTTAGCCTTACCAGGTTAATTATTTTATCAGTAACTGTCGGAATTGTAGCCACCGCTGCAGAATCGATCTCTTTTGCGGGATCCGATAATCTCAGCTTACCTCTACTATCAGCTCTTATGTATGACATTGGGCTGGAAACATCGAATGGGGGATTACTGGCAATTCTCGGGTGGATATTTCTCAGCCTGTTACTTGCCCTCGGTTCGCACAGATTAAAGGCTCTGGATATTAGTGGAGCTTTTGGAGCAATGCTATTGGGTGCTATTGTATTCTCAATAGGTGGAATACGCTGGGCCTTACCAATGCTAACTTTTTATATCCTATCGTCAATCCTATCCAAAATTGGAGGAAAGAAAAAACAGAAAGCCAAGGGTATAATTGAAAAAGGAAGTCGCAGAGACATATACCAGGTTTTTGCAAATGGCGGAGTTGCTTTCTTAGCTGCGATCTTTTATTGGTACACAAAAAGCAATCTAGCTTATATAGTATTCCTTGGTTCTCTCGCAGCAGCTACTGCTGATACATGGGCTACCGAAATTGGCCTCCTATCGGGAATAAGACCTGTAAGCATTTTGAATTTCAGGCATGTACTTCCTGGAACCTCTGGCGGGATTACACCTGTCGGAACAGCTGGTGCAATCGCCGGTGCTTTCATTTTGTCCTTAGGTGGACTACCAGGCAGCGGAAATAAGCTAATCATAGCTGAAGCAGCTCTGTTAGGGGGCTTCCTCGGCGCTATGGTAGATTCGCTGGCGGGAGCCACAATTCAAGCTCAATACAAATGTACCAAGTGTAATAAAATAACGGAGAAGAAAATCCATTGTGGTATCAGAAGCAAACATATATCCGGTGTACACTGGATAAACAACGATGTGGTAAACCTGATCTGCACTCTTTCAGGAGGTGTATTCGCTCTGGGGCTCTCACTCCTCTCCTAAATACCCCTGAGCCTGCACCGCTCAGGAATAGAACAAAGAGCATGTGAATAAGTCATATAAAATGAGAAATTGAAGATAGGGATAGATGATACATACCATATAAAGTGTGGAGATAAGAAGAATAATCTGCGCCCGATGAGCCTGCTCTTCACCTTCAGTTTGGATAAAACCTCTTTTATTCTTATTTTTTGCAGGATTTATAACTCATGATCTGGACATGAAAATCCTAGTAACAGGTTCAACAGGTTTCATAGGAAAACATCTGGTAAAAAGGCTTCTGTCCAACGGACATGAAGTAAGGTGCTTGATAAGAGAAACAAGCGTGAAACCGGTGGAGTTCATTAACTCTGTTGAATGGTACATAGGAAACTTTGCAGATCCTTACACTCTTACACCTGCCCTCAAAGGTGTGGATGCTGTGATTCACCTTGCAGGTTGCATAAAGGCAAAAAAGAAAAGCGATTACTATTCCATCAATTATTATGGAACAAAAAACCTCGTCGAAGCCATGCAAAAAGCTTGCAAAGAAGGAACAAAACTTATATATGTAAGTTCTCAATCAGCAGCAGGTCCCTCAAGCTCTCCTGGCGTGCCTCAAAGAGAAAACGATCCTGCATATCCCATCTCTGCATATGGCGACAGCAAGTTAGCGGGGGAAATTGCTGTATCAAAAGCCCGGAATAGGTTCAACGTTGTCATTATAAGACCGGCTATAGTATATGGTCCAGGAGATCGCGAAACGCTTTTATTCTTCAAATATGCAAGAAAGCATATCCGCCCTGTCATAGGATTTAAAGAGAGATATATCTCTATGGTACATATAAGTGACTTTGTGAAAATGGTACTGCTAACTCTGGATAAAAAGATTGAATCAGGAGAAGTGTTCTTCGTTTCTGATGGGAAAATATACACTACCAGAGAACTTTTTAAGTTGATCTCTAAACTGATGTCTACATGGATTGTCCCTGTTCCAATACCACTCACTTTCGTTTGTATCGCAGCTCTCTTAAATAATGCTATGGGGTATTTATCGGGTAAGGTCACTATGTTGAATATTGACAAGTATAAGGAACTAAAAGCTCTATACTGGATATGTTCATCGGAAAAGGCGGCGAAAGAGGGATTTTCTCCGGACTACGACCTAAAAAAAGGGCTGCAAGAAACCTACCAGTGGTATATCGAAAACGGGTGGCTATAGATTATATATGGAAATAAGAAAAAAAGCGATATTAACAGATTATCTGGTAGCGTTTTTTTGTCTATTTATTGCAGTCATCATTCTTATCCTAGAAAACCAGACACGGCAGAAATACATGAACTTTGTGAGTATCAACCTTTTATTGTTTCTCATCCTGCTGATCTCGATACGAATGGACAGGGAAAGAAACTTCTGGCACTGGGTACACTTATGGTTTCCTCTAATATCCTGTCTGTTTTTCTATGTTGAAGCTTCCACTCTCGACAATCTTATCTTCCCGAATACCTTTGACAGTTTTCTTGCAAAGCTTGATACTCAGATAACAGGAACCCCTCTCTACAAAATCCTATCTCCAAAAATAAATTCCGCATTGATTGATGAACTGATGCACGCTTTTTATTTCTCGTACTACATAATTCTTTTCTTGCCTGCTCTGTTTATTTTTCTCAAAGACGAGGAATTCTTCAAAAGAATGATTTTTGGTATAGTTTTAATGCTCTACATCCACTACTTTTTCTTTATGATCTTCCCCAGTGACGGACCGATATGTATGAGAGACAAACTTTTCGGAAATGGCAGGATTTTCATACCCATAATGAAGCTAATATACAGGTTTGGCGAGCAGGGAGGAGGAGCTTTCCCCAGCACCCATGTATCTGCAAGCCTGATGGTCTATCTTTTCTCACGGAATTTTTTCAGAAGAAGAGCCTGGATAGTTGGTATCTTTACAGCAGGAATTTTTATCGCTACAATCTATTGCAGCTACCACTATACAATTGACTCTCTGGCAGGTTTGATAACTGGTTTCTTATTCTTTAAACTCGCAAACAGTCTATTCGATAAATACAAAAACTATTTTTGATTGAGTCTTTTTACCTTTACTTCCAAAATAGCTCTTTTAGTTGCCTTCTGTATTGTGAATTCATAATCTCCAAAAGTTACCTTTTCTCCCGGGAAAGGAATCCTCCTCAGGCGCTCTATAATAAAACCGCTAACAGTTTCATAATCACCTCTCGGAATATTTGCCCCGGTAAGTTCATTAAATTCAACCACAGGCATTTTCCCTTTTACTGTAATACTCCCATCGGGATTTTTAACGTATCTTGGAATTACAGCATCATATTCATCTTCTATCTCCCCCACAACCTCTTCAAGTATATCTTCAATGGTAACAATCCCTTCTGCTGTTCCGTATTCATCAACAACAATCGCCATACTATTCCCGCTGGATTGCAAATCCTGTAGAACATCTGCTGCTTTCGCCGATGGAGGAACATAATAAGCAGGGCGAACATACTCCAGCACTTTCTTATTTTTATCTTCCCCGAGAATATCAAAGCTATTCAATATACCCACGATATTATAAACTCTTTCCCTGAATACGGGTAATCTACGGTGCTTTGTGCCAACAAATTTCTCCACCGCTTCCTTCACTGTTGCACTCTCAGAAATAAGTGCAACATCTATTAGAGGTACCATAACCTCCCTTGCTTCTTTTTCTTTGAAGGATAGCAAACGATTTATCATCTTTCTTTCGTCAGGTTTGATATCCGTGTAGGCTTCTCCCTTCATATTCATTATAATTTTTAACTCCTCCCTGCTGATAAACGACATTTGTCTCAAACCCGTTTTTTCCCCCTTTAAAAGCCTGTTTACACCGTAGGAAATGTTCATAGATATTACAAGGAGAGGATAAAAAATTATCGAAAAAAACCGCAGAACATATATTATCCTCAGGGTTATTAAATCTGCTTCTTGCTGGTAAACACTCTTAGGAACAATCTCTGCAAATATCCAGTTGACGAAAGAGATCAAAATGATTGAAACGGGGACTCCCGGTTCACCCATGAGAGAATAAAAGATATACGCGGAAAGAGTAGTGCTTGTTATTGAACATAAATTGGTACCAACAAGAGTTGTCCCTAAAAGCATCTCAGGTTTTTTCAAGTAGTGCCACACAATCCTAGCCGCCCTACTTCCCTGGCGAATTCTATGCTGAAGGAGAGCTCTATCTATTGAAACTATTGCTATTTCAGAACCAGAAAAAAAGCCCTCACATAGAACACAAAGTAAAATTATTATAGCAGCAACCCAGATTTCCATCCTATCCCTTTTTCATTACCAGTAGTACTTCGATACGGTTGTTAAGCACTTTTTCAACTTTAAAGGTAAGGTTCTCATACCTCACCACAGAATTAACTGTAGGAAGTTCACCAAACAAAGAAAAAACAAATCCTCCAATAGTATCAACCTCATCCGAATAAAGATCCGTCCCGAAAATCCTGTTAAACTCCTCAAGAGTCATCGTAGAATGAACCCTGTAAGTATTCTGATCTATCTTTTCGCATTTTCTTTCCTCTTTTTCGAACTCATCAGAGATTTCCCCAAATATTTCTTCAAGAAGGTCTTCCATGGTCACCAGGCCAACAACTCCTCCGTACTCGTCAAGCACTACTGCTATCGATATCTTTCTCTTGCGAAACGCTTGGAATAAACTTTCAGCCTTCTTTGTCTCGGGTATAAAATAAGGCTTCCTGAGTATTTTATTTAAAGTCGACCGGGAGTCGGCAATTTCCTTTTCTGTCAGACCTATCAAGTCAGTTGCAAATAGTATTCCCACTATATTATCCTGGTTACCACTATAGATTGGGACTTTTGAATAATGGTTCCT
This sequence comes from Fidelibacterota bacterium, assembly GCA_003645825.1. Classification (GTDB taxonomy): domain Bacteria; phylum Fidelibacterota; class UBA2242; order UBA2242; family B5-G15; genus B5-G15. Next base: position 3,733 of record QNCQ01000048.1, on the reverse strand, counting down.
CTTTATTTCCTTTATCATTTCTTTAAGTTCCATTTCATAGGAAAGCATAAACATATTAGCCCTCGGAGTCATAATGTCACGAACAATTGTATCTCCAAAATCAAAGATTTTGAAAATAAACTCTTTCTCAAGAGAGTCAATTATACCTTCTTTTTCACCTTCGTCTATTATCGATCTAACCACATCCTCTGTGAGAATATTCTCTCTCCGAGCACCCTTCCTTACAAATAGATTCACAAAAAGGTCAGAAATATTTCTTATTATCCAACGCACAGGCGCGATACAGCGAGAGAAAACACTCAGAGGATTGCAGACAAACTCCGCAAACTTTTCGTTATTCCTGAGAGCAAAAGACTTCGGGGTTATCTCTCCGAAAAGCAAAAGCAATGGAAAAACTATAATAAGGTTTATCCAGGGGACTTCATCCCCTGTAAGGTACATTATCAACCCTGCAGAAAGCGAAGATATTGAAATGTTTACAAACTCGTTTCCAAGAAGTATTGTTATTATGAGTCTTCGAGGACTTTCAAGAAGGGACTTTATTCTTTTACCCTTCGATGGATTTTTAATAACAATCTTTTCTACCTGAGCCTCTGAAAGGGAAAAAAGAGCTGTTTCAGAACCAGAAAAAAAAGCCGAAAGGAAAAGCAAAATTACTATCAAAACAATCTGAATAGAAACAACCAACATTACCCGGGTTTATTCCCTCCTGACCTTTTTCATAAACACCAATATAAATATAATAACGGAAGCATAATTTTACAATTACACTCGCCGATACCCTTTCGCTCGAAATACCACTTAAAAGAAAAGGAAATCTTTCAAAACCCAACTATTATCACGCCTAAATGATACAACTTACAACGAACTGCAATTTTATATTCGGTCTCAGAGTCCTATTCTACTTTTAATATCCTCCAACACCGTATCTCTATATTTGCGAGATAACTTCACCTCTATCCTATCATTATTCTTTAACTCTATAACTATTCTGCTTTTCCCAAACTCCGATACATTTGAGATATTTTCAACGCTAATAAAATCTGGATCATAATATCCTGTTTTACAACCTCTTATGTAAATTCCGGAATTATCTGACTTATAAACATAAGGAGCTATGTTTTTACGAAAAATATAAACGATCAGAAAAACCCCTCCGATAAAAACAACCCATATTACATAAAACACTAAACCTCTTTCTTTGACGTTAAAGAGCATCGAAATGGGTTGCATTAACAGAATCAGTAAAAATAACAATGTTTTCAGCTCTCTTTTGTTCCTTATTTCCATGTCCACCCCACCGGCAGAAAGTTAATATTTTGATCTCATTTCTTCTTCATTATCAATCAAAAAGAGCATATTCTCTCCAAGAACGTTACATTAGTAAGAGACAATGTATACCAAACCATCTTCCTTAACTTACCCATCCATCGCCCAACCGTCAACACTTCCCCCTCGAAGAAGTACTGTATTACACTCTCCTCTCTACTACGTACCTTTTTGCCTTAGTCATTTTCCTTCCTACATACACTCTAATCGCTTCTGCCAGCCCCAGAGTCTTTATCTTCTTGAAAAACCTTTCCTTGAGATGAACAATCATCTCATCAAGGTTATCAAAATCCTCCGGGTTGGTCGATTCAATAATGTCCTCAAAAACATTCAACCCCAAAAGCTCATTTTTGAACAAAGCGATATTTTGAAAGAACACATAATTTGTAAGTTTACCGGCATCTTTTTCCTTCCTGGTTTCTTCTATCAACTGTTCAATATCATCTTTCAAATCTTCCAGCTCTATCTTCAAAATTTTAAGGTAACATTCTTTAACCTTTCTCATATTTGCTCCTATTTTCCTTCCTTCTTTAATGTAGTTCCATCACGGTAATTTTGCAACAACCCATACATTTTTCTTAGCAGAAACCAAATATTTTTTTATTTTATCATCGGAATGGGAGAATACACGATGAAACAATATAAATTAAGCAAGGGCTTGAACACTCTCGACGTTTTTTCAATCGCTTCCGGTGCAATGATAAGCTCAGGACTATTTATATTACCGGCAATCCTTTACTCTGACCTAGGGCCATCTATGATAATATGCTACTTTTTGGCAGGTTTACTATTCCTACCAGCAATCTTTGCTAAAATTGAACTTACCACAGCCATGCCCAAAGCAGGAGGTAGCTATTTTTTCATAGAAAGAAGCCTTGGCTCTTTGCTAGGAACGGTCGGGGGGCTGACATCCTGGCTCTCCTTGTGCATGAAAAGCGCCTTCAGCTTCATCGGTATTGGAGCATTTGTTACCCTTATTTTCCCGAATTCTGGAACGATAATAAAACTAATTGCTGTCCTTTTTTGCACCCTCTTCACCATACTTAACCTTTTTAATATAAGAATATCGAGTGGTATTCAAAATTTTCTTGTACTCTCCCTAATAACTATTTTGATAATATACATAGCTACCGGAATGCCCAAGGTAAATCTCTACTACCTCCTTCACTCCAAGCAGTTTACCGTTCAGACTCTAATAGCAGGAATTGGTCTAGTCTTTATCTCATACGGAGGATTAACAAAAGTTTCCAGCATTGCAGAAGAAGTAAAGAATCCGGGGAAAACAATAAAAAGAGGAATGTTCTCCTCTTTCTTTATTGTCTGGCTCTTATACACACTCTGTGTCTTTGTTGTAATAGGTACGCTGACACAAAAAGAGTTTGACAAAACACTCGTCCCCCTCTCCATTTCAGCTTTCAAAATCATGGGTTTACCGGGAGAAATACTTCTTACAATAGCAGGTATCATGGCTGTTCTCACAACAGGAAATGCAGGCTTAATGACAGCGGCAAGATTTCCCCTGGCTATGTCGAGAGACAAGCTACTTCCCTCTTTTCTCTCTCAAATATCTAGGAAGTCAAGAATACCAACTTTCTCCGTACTGCTCACGGGTGCCATAATATTACTAAACATTTCCATACTCGACATAAAAAACCTGGTCAAAATAGCCAGCGCTTTCAAATTACTGGAATTTATCTTCATACTCCTGGCAGTAATTGTAATGAGAGAAAGCAGAATCCTGAATTATAAACCATCTTTCAAATCCCCATTATATCCGTGGATACAAATTGCCGGGGTCGTAGCGTATATGTCATTGTTAGCTCTATTAGGACTCAAAGTGCTTGCGGGAATGAGCATTTTCATTCTTACAGCAATTACCTGGCACCTCATTTATAAAAGAGAATTTACTTTCAGAAAATCGGCTCTAATCTATATAATAGAAAGAATCACTGATAAAAAATTCGCAGACAAAACTCTTTCCACAGAGCTAACAAACATTCTTAAAGAAAGAGACGAGATAATAGAAGATAGATTTGACAAACTTGTCAAGAAAGCGGCTATCCTGGATTTAAAAGAAACAATACCTCTGCAACAATTTTTCCAGCTGGCTTCTCAGGAACTTGGAAAGAGGCTAAAGATTGCTCCAGAACATATTTATAACAGACTAATCGAGCGAGAAAAAGAATCAACAACAGAAATAAGACCAGGCCTTGCAGTGCCCCATATCACAATTGAAGGCCAGAAAAAATTCGATATGCTTATCGCAAGATGCGAAGGAGGGATAACTTTTACGGAGGAAATGCCTCCAGTTTACGCTGTCTTTCTTTTAATCGGCACAAGAGACGAAAGAACTTTCCATTTAAAAGCGCTATCCGCTATAGCACAGATAATTCAGAATCCTGAT
>QNCQ01000047.1 GCA_003645825.1 Fidelibacterota bacterium | reverse complement strand
TGATTGAGGGAACCCTGCGCAAATTCAATTTTCAAAAGAGAAAAACAGCTAATGTTCTTAAGATAAGCGAGAGAACGCTTTACAGAAAAATCAAGGAATATGGGCTGGAAGATACCGAAGAAGAGAAATAAACTACTGTTGCTTACCATTCTGTTACTTGCCAGCTCATGCTGGTATTACTCATTTAAAGGAACCCTGCCCCCGCATATAAAGACCATTGCTATTCCCACCTTTGATAACCAAACCGCTGAATTTAACATTGAAGAGACTATCACTGACGGAATAAGGGCTCAATTTATCCAGGAAAATATTCTTAAGCTCAGGGATGAAAACGACTCAGATTCTATACTCTCTGGCAAAATTCTTAGCGTAACAGACAGTCCTTTGGTCTACAAAGATACACAGCTCGGTGAGGAAGTAGAAGAATACCGGGTAACAATAAAGGTGAGTATAGAGTGGTACGATAGGATCAATGACAAAATCATCTTGAAAAAGCAGATTACTGGCTATGGCGACTATGATCCATCGGGAGCCACCGATAATACAAGAGAAAAAGCTTTAGATGAAGCTATAAAACAAATAAGTGAGGAAATAATAAACAGCATCCTGGCAATCTGGTAAAGGAAAGGAGGGAAGGAAATTGGGTTGGGTCTATGTAAATGAGATAAGCAACTACGATGGTAAAGAGGTGACTCTAAAGGGCTGGCTTTACAATAAACGCTCAAGTGGTAAAATATGGTTTTTGATATTCCGAGATGGGACGGGATTTATTCAGTGTGTAGTATCTCGCAGTGATACTGATGAAAAAACTTTCCAGCTATACGACGAACTTGGGCAGGAATCATCTATAATTGTCCACGGCATTGTCCATCAGGATAGAAGAGCTCCCGGGGGGTACGAAGTTATAGTAAAAAAGATCGATGTGGTTCAAGCTGTCCATGATTATCCAATAGCATTGAAGGAACATGGCATCGATTTTTTAATGGATCATAGGCATCTCTGGCTCCGAAGCCCCAAACAGGTGGCCATCTTGAGGATACGACACACAGTCATAAAAGCATGCAGAGATTTTTTTGACTCCCATGGATTCATTCTTGCAGATACTCCCATTTTCACACCAACTGCCTGCGAAGGGACAACAACTCTCTTTGAAACAGACTATTTCGGCAGGAAAGCCTATTTGACTCAGAGTGGACAGTTGTACAGCGAAGCTACTGCAGCTGCATTGGGAAAAGTTTACTGTTTCGGCCCTACTTTCAGAGCCGAGAAATCGAAAACCAGAAGACATCTTACCGAGTTCTGGATGGTAGAACCGGAAGTTGCCTATTATGACCTGGATGATAATATGAAACTGGCAGAGGAGTTTGTAAGCTATGTTGTGCAAACTGTCTTAAAAGAAAGGAAAAAAGAACTTGAGGTTCTTGAAAGAGATATTTCCCTTCTGGAAAAGGTTGAACCTCCATTCCCAAGAATTACGTATAGTGAAGCAGTGGAAATACTCAAGGAAAATGGAATCGATTTTGAGTGGGGTAACGATTTTGGAGGTGCCGATGAAACGGTAATTTCAAATCAATTTGAGAAACCTGTTATGATTCATAGATTTCCTGCGAAGGTAAAGGCCTTCTATATGAAAAGAGACCCCGAAAATGAAGAGTTGGCTCTGGGCGTAGATGTACTTGCTCCTGAAGGCTACGGTGAAATAATTGGGGGTGGACAAAGAGAAGAAAATTATGAGATTCTAAGGAAGCGGATAAAAGAATTTGGACTATCTGAAGAAGTTTTTAAATGGTACCTGGATCTGAGAAAGTTTGGCAGTGTCCCTCATTCGGGGTTTGGTATGGGAGTAGAAAGAGCTGTTGCGTGGATCTGTGGGCTGAAACATATCAGGGAAACCATCCCGTTCCCAAGAACAATCTATAGATTAGAGCCATGAAAAAAATTATAGCCGTTTTTGGTGGTAGAAGTTGCAGTGAAGGAGCCTGCAAAGCAGCTTACAAAGTAGGAAAAGAAATTGCTCTCGCTGGGGCTATACTCATTTGTGGAGGAAAGTCTGGAGTAATGGAGGCTGCATGTAAAGGGTCTATCGAACATGGAGGAATAGCCATAGGGATACTACCCGATGAAGAGAAATCAGAGGCTAACCCCTATGTAACCATCCCTATTGCTACTGGTATGGGAACAGGAAGGAACATAATCATTGCCAGAACCTGTGACTGTGCAATTGCTATAGATGGAAGCTACGGCACCCTCTCTGAAATAGCCCATGCCTTATCATTGGGCAAACCAGTTATATCCCTCTTAAGCTGGGATATAGAGGGTGTAATAAAAGCAAAAGACCCTGAGGAAGCCGTTAGGAAAGCATTTGAGGTGCTGGGATGAAAATTCATGCAGTCATAACCGTTTCCGGACTTGTTCAGGGAGTGGGATACAGATACTTTACCTATAAAAAAGCCAATGAGTATGGGCTGACGGGATATGTCAAAAATCTACCGACTGGTGAAGTTCTCTGTGAGGTTGAAGGGGATGAAGGGCTGATAAATGAGTTTATCAAAGATCTCAGAATAGGCCCAGTGATGGCGCGAGTAAGAGACGTATATGTCGAAAAGAGCAATGTACTTCAGGGCTACCGAAACTTCGAGATAACATTTTAGGTGATGTATGGAATTAAAAATTGGGATTGCACAGATAAACCCAACCATTGGGGATCTGGAAGGAAACGCAAGAAAGATATCTGATTACATTTGCAAATCGAAGAAGAAAGGTGTAGATCTACTTATATTTCCTGAGATGGTAATAACAGGATACCCTCCCCAGGATCTTCTTTTTAACCGAACATTTATAGAAAAAAACATAGAAACTCTGGAAAGAATTAGTCGGCAGGTTGAAAATGATATGCATGTTATCATTGGGTTTGTGGATCGTATCGGTGGTAAGCTATACAATGGAGCAGCAGTTTTAAACAATGGAAGAGTCATTTACAAAAGATATAAAACTTTACTGCCAAATTACGACGTCTTTGACGAGGTAAGATACTTTACCCCGGCAAAAGAAAACTTGCCTGTGGATCTGGAGATAAATGGGAAGAAATTCAAAATAGGAATAGAAATTTGTGAAGATCTCTGGGATAAAAACTATAACACAAAAATAACTGATATCCTTTACGATAATGGTGCTCAATTTGTAATAAATATTTCCGCTTCTCCCTTTACCGACACAAAGTTCGAAACCAGGATGAGACTCATAAAAGAAAAAGTAAAAAAGTTTAGAAAGCCTTTTATCTATGCAAACATGGTAGGGAGTAATAGCGAGGTGGTCTTCGATGGAAACTCCGTAGCAATGGACAGCGATGGTAAAGTAATCGGATGGGGAAAGGAGTTCGAAGAAACCCTTGAAATATTCGAGATTACCACGGAAGACTGGAGTGGAAAAGAAAAAGAGATAAAGTTTTCTTCTAGAGTTGAGCGTATTTACAAAGCTCTGGTTATGGGGATAAAAGATTATCTTTACAAAACTGGATTTTATAAGGCTGTTGTTGGCGTAAGTGGAGGTATAGACTCCGCTGTTGTTATTTCTCTGGCAGTTGAGGCTCTGGGAGCCGATAATGTACTGGGGGTTATGATGCCCTCAAAATACACATCAGTTCAAAGCATGGAAGATGCAAAAACCCTGGTAAAAAACCTCGGGGTAAAATCCTATATAATACCAATAGATCAGATTTTCCAAGCATATAACTCCACCTTTACAGAGATTTTTGCCGGGCTTCCCGAAGACATAACAGAAGAAAATATTCAGGCAAGGATTCGCGGAAACATCCTGATGGCAATTTCAAATAAGCTTGGTTACCTTGTCCTTTCCACAGGGAACAAAACAGAGCTTGCCCTTGGCTATTGTACCATTTATGGAGATTTATCTGGTGGACTTGCTGTCATATCTGATGTTAGCAAACCTGATGTATATGAACTCGCGAACTATTATAATACCCTAAAGGGCAGGGTGGTAATCCCCGAATCAATTCTAACAAAGAAGCCAACTGCAGAGTTGAAATTTGGCCAGGTAGATCCATTTGACTATAAAATCGTGAGCCCTCTCGTGGACGAAATAATCAATAATAATAGAACAATTGAAGAACTTATCAAAATGGGATATCCAGAGGAGCTGGTGATTGACACAGCAAGAAGAATAAGAAGAGCAGAATACAAAAGGCGTCAGGCTCCTCCAGGAATAAAAATTACCGAAAAAGCTTTTGGAATCGGAAGGCGTTTCCCAATTATTAACAAATTCGATGGCTAAGAGATTTTATAGAATAACTTTCATTTTTATCTTCCTCTTTACCTCAGGTCTATTAGCTCGCGAGACTGTCTCCGTTACCGGAAAAGAGTGGATAAACTTCTCAGATACTGTGAAAACTCTTTACCTAAAAGGGTTTTTAAAAGGGCTGAAGCTATCCAGAACCATTTTGGAAAAATCCATTAATGACGAGAGAAAAATAAACTTCGATTTTATAATGCCCACTTACATTTTTGTCACACTTAAGAAGATTGAGAAATACGAATTTAATAGAATCTGCCCACTGGATGAAATGGTCAGAAGAATTGACCTTATTTATGCAGAAGAATTAAACCTTGACATCTCTGTCGACATTGTAATATTATCGATTGTAGAGAGAAAGCTCGGCAATCCAGAAAAAGCAGACAGGATTTTAATTGAGGCAAGAAAAAGTTTGATAAAAGAGGAATGAAAGATGGGCTCTAAAACAGACGTCAGTGGAACAAATTTACTGAGGGCTTTTTACGTATATATTTTTGTTGTAATAGTCGCTCTATTGGCTCTCATCTTTGTTCGCACCAATAGTGTGGTTCTGAGGGAATTTCGTGGGTGGGTTTCTACGGAGACAATCAACGATAGGCTGCTCGTTTTGCTTGCACTGATGGTTATTACAGGCATTTTCGTGTTTCTTTCCACTGTGCTTGCAATGTTCTTTACCGAAAGATTAAACCCCGTGAATATACTGTGGTTTCTCTTCATAGTTTTCATCAGCCTTTTTGTATCTACATTTCTTGCAGAGGCATGGAATATAGGTACAGGCGGAATTACTCCAAGGATAATAATTGTGCTACTAACAAATGTCATCACAGTTACCTTCACCTATGTGTATTTCAAACTGAACTACACAAAAAACGTAGACTTTCTTGCATTTCTTCTTGGAATACTGGCTGTAACTTCCGCATTTAACTGGATTTTTCTCAGTTCCCTTGTTAAGATAGCCCTATAGCACAAAGGCCAGAAAAACACAAATAAGTGTTGCGGGAATTTTTAGAGCAAAATCCAACCGTCAAGATTCTTTTCCCTTATCTACTGGGAGTGATCCTGGGTTATTCTCTGCATACCAGAGTTTTGTGGGTTCTGATACTATCTACCGGGCTTCTGGTTTTGATAACAATACTTTTGCCAGAAGGGACGATAAAAAACGTTCTGCTGTTTCTGATTATGGTTTTCGCGGGAATATGTAATATTTCCTTTGAATTTTCAGATTTGTATTCTGACACTCAAAAAATAACCTCTACCAGCAACCGGATAGTGTGCACAGGTAAGGTTGACCACTTTGAAAGATTCCAGCACGGCGGGGGGAAGGTAAGGCTGAGAGAAGCTGTACTTATCAGCGATTCCACATGCACTCGCCTTTCCTGTAGAATACTTCTCAGCATTCGAAAATGCAATTCCCAGTTCCAGCAGGGCGATAGAATAATGTTCAGGAGCAAGATACTTGTTCCACCCGACCGGAGAAATCCTGGAGACTTCGATTACAGGAAATACCTCCAAGTTAACAGAATAACGGGTGTAGCATATCTGAAAACAGATTCAGAAATCTTGACTATAAAGAAAAGAGGAAATCTTTTCGATAAGCTTGTTTCTATGCTCAAGGAAAAGATTGAAAACGCTATAGAACTTGGTTTGGCACCACGAAATGCTACCATACTCAAAGCCCTGATCCTTGGCCTCAGAGGTGAACTAACTGAGGAGATAAAAAATGACTTTATCAACGCTGGGGTAATACATGTGCTTGCGGTTTCTGGGTTACATGTTGGATACATAACTGTGATGGTACTCGTTATCCTGAGCTTTTTCAGGTTCCCTGCAAAATTGAAAACCATCATAGCAATTTTTGCCCTGTATGTATACTCTGATATCGTCGGATTCAAGCCATCTGTTGTACGAGCGATGATTATGGCTGATCTCATTCTAATAGCCAGAGCGTGGGAGTTTGTTCCAAAAATCTATAATATTATATTCGCCAGTGCCCTGATACAGACCTTAATAAACCCTCTTGAGTTATTTGATGTAGGATTTCAACTTTCCTATGCTGCTGTAATCTCCATAGTATACTTTTACAATAAATTTCTCAGGTTTTTATCCTCTAAGTTTCTTGAAAAGGTAAAAAAGCATAAAGCGATGTTCTATATTTTCCAGTTGTTTCTAATATCCCTATCTGCTAACCTCGGCACCCTACCCATTTCCATGTATTATTTTCATAGATTGCCTCTGATTAGTATGGTCTCAAACGTAATTGTTATTCCACTTGTAGGAGTGATAGCGGTTGCTGGCTTTGCTCAGGTAATAATGGGGATTTTATATCACGGAGTGGGAGAAATTTATGGAGAGGTTACAAACCTGCTTTTACATTTGTTGAGATCAATAATAAATTTTTTTGCGGAGTTACCTTTTGCATACATGGAAGTAGCAGGTTTCGGATTGCTTACTCTCCTTCTCATATATTTTGCTATTCTTGTTGGAGCTAACCTCGATAATAGAAAGTTCAGACTTGCTGGAGTAATTTTAGGTTTGGTATTGATAAATTTTGTCCTGTGGAAAGGGATTATAGCAGAACCGGGCTTAGAGGTAACTTTCCTTGATGTAGGTCAGGGAGATGCTATTTACGTCCAGTTCCCATCGGGCAAAAACATGCTTGTGGATACGGGTGATAAAAAGTTTAGGTTCGATGCGGGGAGTCGATTTATAGTACCATTTCTCAAATACAAAGGAGTAAAAAGGATAAACTATCTTGTGCTAACTCACCCACATTCAGATCACGTAGGAGGAGCTTCAACAGTCCTGACAGAATTGAAGGTCGACACCATCTATAGCGCAGAGTTTGGGTCCAGGTCAAAGTTATGGATATCCCTTTGCCGTTTGGCCGATTCTCTCGGTATTCCTCTGGTGAAACTAAGTGCTGGAGATATTATAAGGATATCCAGCAATGCGGTCGTATTAGTCCTATATCCCTTCCAGAATCTTTCCTCTAACAGCTTAAGCTATAACAATCTGAGTGTAGTCCTCAAGGTAAATTATGGAGGAGGAAGTATCTTGCTTACGGGAGATATAGAAAAGCCAGCCGAGGAATATTTGTTACACTGGGATCGATGGTTAGAAAGCGAAATTGTCAAGGTGCCTCACCATGGGGGCAATAGCTCGTCCTCGTATGAGTTTGTAAAAATGGTTCATCCTGATTATGCTGTTATATCAGTGGGTCGTAACGATAAATTCGGACATCCTGACACAAGTGTTGTATTAAGATATAAAAGCTTAGGAGCAAAAGTTCTCAGAACAGATATTGATCACGCTGCTGTATTTGTAGTCAGGAGAAGAGAAATAAGGTTAATAGACTGGTAAATTTTGGGTTTGCAATTATTATGATTTTATCATATAATATCTCGGTATGAGAATTGTCTTTTTAACATTAATTTGTTTCATAAGTGGTGCAATTCCCTATTCTTATATCTTGGGTAAGGTCTTCTTAGGAAAAGATATAAGAGAATTTGGAGATGGGAACCCTGGGGCAGCCAACGCTTTCAGAGCTGGTGGTATATTGGTCGGAGTTGCTGCTGCGATTATGGATTTTCTAAAAGCTTTTCTCCCCATTTTCTTCTTGAAAAATGTACTCCCTCCTAATTCACTTGGCACTTGTATGGTCTTTATTGCACCTATACTGGGGCATGCATTTACCCCTTTTTTTCTATTTAAGGGAGGGAAAGCTGTTGCAACAACTTATGGAGTATGGATGGCCGTAACCAACTTTGGTGCACTCCCGTATATGGGAATTTTTATGCTGTTACTTGTTCTTCTCCAGAGACAGGACAGCTGGACGGTCGTGCTGGGATTTGCATTATTTAGCATCTATCCCTTATTTATAAAAGGCAATTCAGTCTTGTTAGCGCTCTACTTCGCCAATTTCGCGGTTCTGGTGTACAAACACTATACCGATATGAAGGGTGGGATAGCTCCACGGGACTGGTTACTAAGACTGGTAGGGGTAAGAAAATGAGCTCTATAACAGCTCTTGCGAGTATTTTTTCTTTTTTAGGGTGTCTTGTACTTCTTATTATCTCAATTGGTAACTTGAGTCACTTCAGAAAATTATCTGAATACAAAACCATTAGGAAATTACCAAAGCTATCCGTCCTTCTCCCTGTTCGAAATGAGGAAGAGAACATTGAAAAGTGTATTTTGAGTATATTAAAACAGGACTATCCAAACTTCGAATTGTTAGTTCTCCTTGATAACTGTGAAGATAATACCGAGGAAATTTTAAAGAGGCTCCAGAAAAAATCGAAGACACTTCGAATCATAAAAGGTAAACCTCTTCCTGAAGGATGGTACGGTAAACACTGGGCTTGTTACCAGCTGTCGCAATATGCACAAGGCGAACTCTTGCTTTTCACAGACGCTGACACTTCATACATCAGAAAAGATGCCTTTCGACGCGCTGTCTCAGCTCTGCTCATCGAGGGAGTAGACTTTCTTACCGGTTTGCCAAAAGAAGAAGCTGTTTCTCCTGGTGAAAAACTGGCAATCCCCTTTATATCTTTTGGGATTCATTCCGTAATCCCGGTAAAACTCATCTCCAGAATCTCCTCACCAGTTGCTACAGTTACCATTGGGCAATTCATGTTATTCAAACGGGAGGCATATGAGAATATCGGTGGGTACGAAGCAATAAGAAGTGAAGTTGCTGATGATATAGCACTGGGGAGGAGGATCAAAGAATTTGGCTATAAATGGTTTTTTCTTGATGTAAGTGAATACGTTTCATGCAGAATGTATAAAAGCCTTGGTTCTGTGATAGAGGGTTTCGCCAAGAACCTCTTTGGCGTATTCAACTACAGAATACTTACTTATTTTGTCGTGTGGAGTTTGGTGCTTGTAATTTTCATAAATCCCCTGTATGTCCTTTCGTTGAAGTTTCTGGGATACTCAATCCCTAAAACTGTTTTGTACAACTCGCTGGGTTCTCTTATGGCTCTTGTTATCCTGTTTTACATATCATATAATAGATTCAAGTATCCTATCCTGTACGTGTTGTTATACCCATTCACTGTTCTGATCTGGTTCTATATGGCGCTACTTTCATTCTACTATACAATTACGGGCAAAGCTTCCTGGAAAGGGCGAAAAGTTCTGGAACATGAGATTCGGTGGCTTTAAATAGATGCCCGGAAACGAAATCTCTCTTGAGATAGAAGAAAAAATCTGGCGGAAGGGATATAGTAATGTTGCCGGTATCGATGAGGCCGGTCGCGGACCTCTTGCTGGACCGGTAGTTGCTGCTGCGGTTATTTTCAAAAAAGGCAGTTTCATAAAAGGAGTCAACGACTCTAAACTGCTTTCACCTTCAAAAAGGGAGAAGCTCTTTGAAGAGATAACTCAAAAGGCAATGGCCTACGGTATAGGACTTGTTGACAACAGGGAAATAGACAGAACCAATATAGTCAGCGCAACCCACAAAGCTATGAGAAAGGCCCTGGGGCAGATAAGAGAAAGGATAGACTACATACTGGTAGATGGCAACAGGTTTCCCGATAGGATTTACCCTCAAACTAATATTATTGGAGGTGATAGAAAATCCTTTACAATAGCAGCAGCATCCATTCTGGCCAAGGTTTATAGAGACAGGTTGATGAAAAAATACGATAAACTGTTTCCCGAATAT
>QNCQ01000046.1 GCA_003645825.1 Fidelibacterota bacterium | reverse complement strand
TTCAGGAGGGGCAATAAGGGAAAAGGTAAATCTGGCGTCATCATTCAAATCTTTCACTTTTATTTTGTAAAGCCATTTTTTACCAACAAAAGCAATTGAATCAGGATGAGAAACGATCACGGGGGGGGCGTTAACATAAACCCCTACCTTTTCTTCATCAACAAAATACCCATCGGAAACAATCAAAGAGAACGTTTGATATCCGCATTGAAACCTGTCGGGAATCCACCTGACTCTGCCCCAACCATCTATGTTCATACCTTCAGGAGCGCCTTTAAGTTCAAACTCATATAGAGAATGAACATCCCAGCGGGAATACTTCGGTTGAGGTATATTCAGCATACGACAGAAAGCACCCATGATCTTCGAAGCAGACAGCACAGAAATTTTATCCTTTCCTATTATAAACACCAGTCTATCCCCATTTACCAGAACGTCTTTTATACCCTCAACGCTCGCTTTTTGATAGTTGCTTTTAAATGTTCCGCTGGAAATCATCTGGCTGAATCTCCTCGCATACGTTTTCATCCTGGCTATAAAATCCGCTGAAGAAACAGGAATCTCTACTACAGCTACATTTTGCCAATCTTCAATGCGAGGGATATGATCAAACTTACTGATAAAAAATCCCTTATTTTTATCAGAAATTTGGACATCATAAGCGTATTCTTCACCCAGATAAGCCACAGAAGGAGCATTCGATACTATCCTGACAGGGTGATTCACAAATAAAGAAAACGAAATCATAGTTGAATCATAACCATCTGTAACCTGAAGAATAAAATCATGCCAATCCTCCTGGGCTTCATCAGGTTTCCAAATAATTACCCCATCCTCCGTTATCGTAGCTCCCTCAGGACGTTTTATAAGGTCAAAAAATATCTCGGAATCGTAATTCCCATCCACAACATCTATTTCCTTTCTAAAAGTTTCACCCACCTGAATAACATCTCTTTCCGGGAAAAAAGTCCTTACCTCTGGAGGACTGTTAACATAAACTGTGAAATGCTCCTCGACGGATCCATTATCCCAGCTAAAAAACGCATTCACTTCATACCATCCAAGCTGAGTGTCAGAAGGAGTCCAGTAGAATGTCTGCGTCGAAAGGTCAAAAATCATCCCGCTTGGAGAGTCAATACTGATCTGGAGATTTTTCAGATTGTTGAAATTAAACCCCGGGATTTCCAGAGTACGTTTCATACTCTCATTCGGATGAATGAGAATATCAGGTTTCCTCACAGTCTTCCTTACGGGAGCAAAATATCCAGAAGAACGTCCTTGTCCTGAGGTATCCATTCCAGCAAGTTTCTCTTTTAACTCAGGAAATCCACCCGCTCTCTCCTGCCCAGCAACCTCTTCCAGAGGCACTTCTCCGAACTTCCAGAGCATCACCCCGGATCTGCCAGTAATGTTGTTAATGAAAGAAACTACAGCCTGGCCTGTTTTCCCCCTTCTGAGATTTGAAACTGGCTTTATATCTAGGAACTTATAGCTCACAAAAGAGTCTTTACCATATAGAGTTTTCCTATATGAGGATATATCGGGAATGTTACCAATCTCATCATACTCATATCTCGCCAGTTTTGGGACGTCTCCATAACTAATTATAACTTCATCAACTCCGTTAAGATTGAAATCACCTATACAGAGTGAGTTTATACGGACAATATCAGGGAATAAAACCCCATATTTTAGAGAATCAGTTCCATCAAAGTAGAAAATCAAAGCTCCCCCTGCCTTGAGGGGCGCAACAATCTCTCCCACGCCGTTACCGCTGATATCTCCACCCTGAACCTTCTCAATCGCCACATCTGAAGCGCTTATATCCTTAAAGTTATAGCTCTTTATCACCTTTCCCGATACAAAATCGACAAAACTTACTTGAAGAGCTTCATTTCCGCCCACAACTACAAGAGCAGCTTTGTTTTTCTCCCCTGGAACTACGCTTGTAAATGTTTTAAAAGGAAGTATACTGTTAAATTGCTCAAGCCCGGAGATGTTCGCCTTGATAAATACCTTTCCCTTCTCATTTTTTTCTCCGTAGTCTATGATGGAGATCCCTTTATATGGGCCAAAAAAAGATACCACCAACTCCTCATCGCTGTCACTGTCTACGTTCACAGCCAGAATCTGCGCTGGTCGGGGGCGAACCGGAAATTCCCCCGAAAAGCCTTCTTTGAGCCATGGTGTCCTCTGAAAGCTCATGCCTGAGTTCCTGAAAATATACAGCCACTCATCAGAAAAATTATCCCTCGCTTCCGTAATACTTAATACCCCGACATACTCGAGAATACCGTCCCCGTCAACATCGGCGAGTACAGCATCAGTAAAATTGCCTCCTACACCATGCGGGACCCCATATTTCCAATCCGAAAACAATAGATTGGTATCGCCCCCTGCTACTGTATAAAGCAGCATACTGCTACCAGGAATTACACTGCCCCCACTGTTTCTAAGACTTGCGACTCCGGTTACTGCAAGTCTGCCGTTGGAAAGCAAGTACCCTTCACCAAGTACATCAAAAAATACATTCCTGTCATGAAAATAATACTGGACATAAGAAGAATTGTAACCAAAAGCCGGAAAGAGCATGTATATCAAAATTAACAAACACACATAAACTAATCTTTTCATTTTCCACTTCCCATAATATTTATCTTTATAAATATATCCTTGCCTCTTCGAAAAATCAAGCAAAAACCGCAGAACTAACTCACTTTCAGAAATCTTTTTATATAAATTTGTAATAATTTGTTTAAAAGGTTTTATTTTATAATTTACGAATGTGATGGATAGAGTGTATGATGTTATACTAATTGGAGCAGGTCCAGCAAATCTTTTTGCAGCAGATACTTTGGCGGAAAGTGGTCTATCAATTCTAATTGTGGACAAAGGAGACCTGCCGGATAAAAGGCGCAATGTAAGTTTTGGGATAGGCGGTGCCGGAGCGTTTTCAGATGGAAAACTCAACCTGACTTCCCGAATTGGCGGTGACCCTTCAAGCATAGGCAGAAGTCCCGAAGAAGTAGAGTATATCATTGAAAAGATTGATCGCACCTTTACAGAACTGGGTGTAGAAGGAGGCTATACTGAAAGCGATGGCAAAAAAGTAACCAGCCTTATGAAAAAAGCTGCATCCGCAGGTGTAGAGTTTATCTTTGCAAAGCAGAGGCATATCGGGACTGATCGACTCCGAACAGTATCCAGGAACTTCTATGAAAGGCTAATTAATAAAGGTGTCAAATTTCTGGTTAATACCGAAGTAAAAGATATAAAAAAAGCTTATGGGGATTTCAAAATCGTATGCCGTAATGGAGCGTTGATGGGGAAATCAGTTATCGCTGCTCCCGGAAGAGCCGGTGCTTACTGGCTGAGAGAGATTGCAAGAAAATTAGGCATACAAACTCTTTATGGTCCTATAGATGTAGGAGTAAGAGTCGAATTCCCGGCTATAATCTATGCTGATATCGCCGAGGTAATGTATGACGCAAAATTCAGACTTTACACCAGATCCTACGATGATCTCGTAAGAACATTTTGCACCAATCCCAACGGATATATTGTAAAAGAAGAATATGATGAGTTTGTTCTGGTAAATGGCCATGCCAAATGGAAGTCCAAAACCAACAACACAAACTTTGCGCTCCTTTCAAGGGTAATCTTAACCGACCCTGTTGAAGACACAACAAAGTATGGCAGAGACATTGCCAGGCTGGCAACCACCATAGGAGGTGGTAAACCCATCATTCAGAGGTTGACAGATTTCATGTCCGGACGACGCTCAACGCCGGAAAGAATCTCAAAATCCTTGATAACCCCCACTCTCGAGGAGGTAACTCCTGGCGACATAGCCATGGCATTCCCCCACAGAATAGTGAGAAATCTTACAGAAGGGCTGGAGGTCCTTGACAAGATAATCTCAGGTCTAAACTCAAGCAACACTCTCCTCTATGCTCCCGAAATTAAATTCTATGACACAAGGTACATCGTCAATAAATTTATGGAAACGAACTTGAAAAATTTCTTTGTGGCCGGGGACGCCAGTGGACACAGTAGAGGTATAGTTTATTCTGCTATAACAGGCATTTTCGCTGCTGAGGGGGTGCTTAGAAACCTTTCAAAAAGCAACGCTAAAGGGTAAAATGATGGTAGAAAAAAGCAAAAGGTTGGTTTCCCTTGACGCCTTCAGGGGAATTACAATTGCTGCAATGATACTTGTTAACAATCCAGGAACGTGGAATGCGGTGTATAAACCCCTCCAGCACGCACACTGGAATGGATGGACACCAACTGACCTGATATTTCCCTTTTTCCTTTTTATAGTAGGGGTTGCTATTGTATTTGCTTTTTCCAAGAGACTGACACTTGGACAAACCAAGAAAGACCTGTATCTAAAAATCGTTCGTCGGACATTGATTCTCTTTGGATTGGGACTGTTTTTAAATGGATTCCCATTCTTTAATCTATCCACTATCAGAATTCCCGGGGTTCTTCAAAGAATAGCCATAACTTACTTTTTTGCTTCCATAATTTACCTCAACTTTGACATTAAGGTCATTTATTACATTACCTTTGGTATACTGGCTGTTTACTGGATAATTATGAAAACAATACCTGTACCTGGATATGGAGCAGGAGTGCTCGAGCCAGTAGGAAATCTTTGCTGGTACATTGATAGTCACATTTTCCGAGGTCACACCTGGGCTGGTGCACCTGCTCCTGGATTCGATCCGGAAGGACTTTTAAGTACCCTTCCTGCAATTTCGTCTGTTTTGTTTGGCATTCTGACAGGAAACTATATAAAGAGAAAAATAAATGAGTACGAAAAGGTTTCTTCCCTTTTCGTTTGGGGATTCTTTGCGGTTATCGGAGGCTATATAGTAAGCATATGGTTCCCTATAAACAAAAACTTATGGACAAGCTCATATGTTCTTCTTACCACCGGCATGGCTCTCATATTTCTTGCCACGTGCTACTGGCTCATAGATATCAAAGGATACAAGAAATGGTCTGTGCCATTTTTAATCTATGGATCCAACGCAATTACAGTTTATACACTATCAGGTATAATCGCCAGAATGTTAATCTTCCTATTTAAGGTAAAACTCAGCGATGGAGAGGTAATAACACTGAAGGCTTACCTATTTAGAACTCTTTTTGCCTCCTGGCTACCACCGCATCAGGCATCTTTAGCCTACGCCATTGTTTATGATTTGATTCTCTTAGGATTTATGACCATCCTTTACAAAAAGAAGATCTTCATCAAGGTATAACGTTAACAAACATGGATAAGGAAAGGCTTTTTCAACGTATAGAGAAAGAAATTGATTCAGTTCTTACAGAGGAACAATCACCAAAGTTAGCACGCAAGAAAATATGCGAAATCCTCAGTAAACTTTCAGGATACGATTGGGTCGGTTTCTATGTTGCTGACAAAGAGAAAAAGCTCCTAAGACTGGATCAATTTGTGGGAGAACCCACCGAACATGTAGGAATCCCTTTCGGCAAAGGAATTTGCGGACAGTCAGCAGAGTCTGAGTCCACTTTCCTTGTCCCGGATGTATCAAAGGAGAGTAACTACCTCGCTTGCAGTCTGAAGGTGAAATCGGAGATAGTAATCCCTATTTTTAAAAGTGGCATTTTCGTAGCGCAGCTTGATATAGACTCGCACCAAAAAAGTAATTTCGGAACTGATGATAGAAAATTTCTAGAAAGAATTTGCGAAAAAATATCCATACTATTTTAGTGTAACCGCCCATGACTTTTTGTAAATTTAATCTGTGAAGTTTTTTTACTCAGTTGGGATATTATGAAAAAGAAATTTAAATATCTTTTACTGTTAATTTCCTCAAGTCTGATTATTCTATTAATAGCAGTATGTGGAGAGAATATAGTAGCTTCTGTAAACTCTTTATCCCTCAAACTTGCTGTACTTAATGATATTATACGAATAATAAACGATCAGTATGTAGATCCCCCTGATTGGGACAAAATAATGGGGGGAGCATTCAAAGGGATGCTAGAAAAATTAGATCCTCATTCTATTTACATATCACCTGATGAACTCGAGGATATTCAAGAACAATTCGAGGGGAAATTCGAGGGAATCGGTATAGAGTATGACATCCTGGACGGATATATAACGGTCATCGCTCCTATTGCTGGCAGCCCCTCAGACAGAGCCGGTCTACTACCCGGGGACAAGATTGTAAAGATAAACGGAGAATCGGCCTACAATATCACCAGAGAGGAAGTCTACAAAAAACTCCGTGGACCACGGGGTACGAAAGTTGAGATCACCATAAGAAGAGAAGGTACCAAAGATTTCAATGTAACAATAGTGAGGGATGAAATACCAATCTACAGTATTCCTGCTTACTTTATGCTGAACGACTCTACCGGTTATATAATGATAATTCGATTCAGCAGCACCACTGCGGATGAGCTCGAAAAGGCTCTCGTCAGCCTTGAGAAAAAGGGGATGAAACAACTTCTTCTGGACCTAAGGAATAACAGTGGAGGATTGTTAGATCAGGCAATCGAGGTAGCAGACAAGTTCATACCTGGTAAACAGGTAATAGTTTACACAAAAGGAAGGCTAAGAAGTGCAAACCAAGTATACTACAGCCATGACGATGACCACCATCCTCTTTTCCCTCTTATTGTGCTTGTAAACAGAGGCTCTGCAAGTGCAAGCGAAATAGTGGCAGGAGCCATTCAGGATCTTGACAGAGGGATAATAACCGGAGAGGTAAGTTTCGGAAAGGGACTCGTCCAGAGGCAGTACCCTATGAGAGACGGGTCTGCTGTACGAATAACAGTCGCAAGATACTATACTCCAAGCGGACGTCTGATTCAGAGACCGTATGGAGAGGACTCCAGAGAGTACTATCGTTCTCTGTATAAGGAAAACAGAGACTCTCTTTTGAGTGCCAAAGCGAAAGAAGAATTGCCTGAATTCAAGACCAAAAAAGGCAGAACAGTGTACGGTGGAGGAGGCATTATCCCAGATTACCACATAAAATTCAAGCTTGATTTGGCGGATGAAACGGTTAAGCTGGTCCGAAGTCCAGAACGATACATCTTCGAGTTTGCCACAGGGTTCGTTCGAAAGAACAGGGAAAATTTTAAAGATGAAGAACATTTCATCGAAAACTTTGTAGTGGACGATAAAATCTATGAACGATTTAAAGAGTACGTCTATTCAAAAGGGGGGAAGTTTGATTTTGGAGCAATAGACAGAGATGCAAATTATATAAAAATGCTCATAAAAGCTGAGATTGCCAGGGATATCTGGGGATACAATCCTTATTATAAAATCTTGAGATTTCATGATAACCAGGTAATAGAATCATTGGATTACTTCGATGAAGCCCGCGATATGATTTCTATGTAAAAGAGCAACCCTGTCTCTCACATGGATATTGCTCTCAACATAAATTTAGAATCTCTATTTTAGCAACTAGTTTTGTCCCAAGGATGATTTAATTTCCTTAAGAATTTTTCGAGACCCTTAAGATTATCTGTTGCAAGGACAAATACTTTGCTCAATTCTCTATTTAAATACCTCTTTTTGGAGGAAATTGTTATATTGTTGTAATGAACGACTTGGGAGGTGTAGGATGAGAGCAATGGTTTTGGAAAAAGTTATTGACATTGAGAGTGAAAAAGAGCCTCTTAAGATGGTAGAGATGGAAATTGGAGAGCCTGGAAAAGATGAGGTTTTGATCAGGGTAAGTACATGTGGGGTTTGTCATACAGAGATAGATGAAATAGAAGGTAGAGCTAAGCCTTCCTTCTTTCCGATTATTCTCGGACATCAGGTTGTTGGTAAGGTTGTTAAAGTGGGTAGCTCCGCTTCGAGATTTAAAGAAGGGGATGTTGTAGGAGTGGCATGGGTTTATTCTTCCTGTGGGCAGTGTGAGTTTTGCCGAACGGGTAGAGAGAATTTATGTAGTGAGTTTAAAGCGACAGGGAAGGATGCTCACGGGGGATATGCTGAGTTTATGGTTGCGAAAGAGAGATTTACTTACAGGATACCAGAAATTTACAGTCCAGAGGAGGCTGCACCGCTTTTGTGTGCGGGAGCAATCGGGTATAGATCATTGAGGCTGACGGGTATTGAGGATGGGATGTTGTTGGGTTTGACGGGTTTTGGAGCGTCCGGGCATCTGGTTTTGAAGATGGTAAGGAAGAAGTTTCCCCGTACAAGAGTATTTGTTTTTGCAAGGAGTGAAGAGGAAAGGAGGTTTGCATTGCAACTTGGAGCTGTCTGGGCAGGTGATATTGTGGAGAATTCTCCTGAGCTTCTGGATGCGATTATAGATACAACGCCTGTTTGGAAGCCTGTTGTTGAGTCTTTAAAAAATCTTAAGCCAGGAGGGAGACTTGTTATAAATGCCATCAGGAAAGAAGAAGTGGATAAGGAATATCTGCTGAAACTTGACTATCCTCGTGATTTGTGGATGGAGAAAGAGATAAAGAGTGTGGCAAATGTAGCGAGGGCGGATGTGGAAGAGTTCCTTGAGCTGGCGGCTTCTATACCAATAAAACCGGAAGTACAGATATATTTGCTTGAGGAAGCAAATCGGGCGCTCAGGGATTTAAAAAAGGGAAGTGTAAGGGGAGCGAAGGTGCTTTCCATTTGATTTATGCAGTTTATTCGTTTATATAATTCTTTCGAAGAGGCTACCTTTGTTGGAAGGGTAAATAGGTTTGTTCTGGAGCTGAGTCTTAAGGGGAGAAGAATTTATGCTCATCTTCCTAATACAGGTAGATTGTATGAGCTTCTGGAGCCTGGGCAGCCTTTTTATGTTGTTAAAGTAGATAAAGGCAAATATCCTTATAAGGCAGTTTCCGCGTATTTTGATGGTCAGTTTATTTTTATCGATACCATAAAATTCAATTATCTCTTTTATTTGCTTTTAAAGGCTGGAGCGATAGAAGATTTGAAGTGTAAACGGGTCAAGCGGGAGTGCAGAATTGCGGATTCTTGATTTGATTTCTTTTCTTAGTGGGGGGTGGAAAAAGCATTTATTGAGGTAAAAACGTGCACACTTTGCTTAGGTGGATTGGGAATGTTTCCTGATGCCCCAACAAGCAGGGGGAGAAAGCACATCGATAAATTATCCAATCTGGCAGAGAAAGGATATAGATGTTATGTCGTTTTTTTGATACCGAACTATAATGCTATTCAGTTCATTCCAAATTATCATGTGGATTTGGAATATGCTTCGAGTTTTGTGAAGGCAAAAGGAGTTAAGTTTAGGGCTTTTAAAATGAAGTTTGTGGATCCGGTTACTGTGGATCTTTTTTCTGTTGATGAGGTGACAGTGCAGTACGAGGCAGTCAGGAAGAATCTGGTCGACAAAGGGACATACGTTTTAGTTTTGAAGAACGATAAGGATCAGAAGTTGAGCGTAGGTGGGTTGGGAAAGGTCAACTTCAGAAGAGGGTTTTACGTTTATGTTGGTTCGGCACAGACCTCTCTGGAAAAGAGACTTAAGCGCCATTTTTCTGTTAGCAGGAAGAAGTGGTGGCATATTGATTACATTGGAAATAGCATGAGAGTATTTAGGGTGTTTGTTGTCAGAGGGGAAAAGAGGTGTGAGAAGGAGATTGCAATGGATTTAATGAAAATATGTGATGGATATATCCCTGGTTTTGGTACTGGGGATAGCCCGGTACAATCACACCTATTTTATTTTTATGACCGGGCTTTATCTCTTTATCCGCCAGTCTTAAACAAAGTTTTTCTTTCTGTGCTTCCTTTCCAGGTTCGCTCGTTGCCACTTGTATGATTTACATGCAAAAGTTCGGGGGATGACTTTTATCATCTGATATCTCTTAGAATGGTGAGATGATGTATGTATTTGTTTATTTGGGGGTTTTAGAAGTAAGAAGCACAGGGCAGGCTATTTTTGTTCATAGCCATTTTGTCATATTTGGTGTATATTTGGTGTGTGTAAAAAATGGTAGGCACGGAGTTTGCAAGTTAAAAAGCATGCCTGTGTTAGTCTTACTTTTTGTCAGTTTTTTGAATCAATAGGAGGGAATTGATTTTAATGCCATAGGACTCATGGGGTTCTGTTAGGATG
>QNCQ01000045.1 GCA_003645825.1 Fidelibacterota bacterium | reverse complement strand
TCTCAATCCCTGCTTCAATATTACTTCAGCTACTATTATAAAAAAGTTAGCCTCCAACCAGCGAATTGGATTCAAAACTCTCAAATCGCATAGATTTTTCAATATAGAGATAATAAGCAAAGACATCCACAGCTATTATAATAAAGTGAAGGAAATTCTAACGAACCACACAACTAAAACTCTGGAGGAGGTGTGAGAATGAGGGTTTATATCTTTGAGGATAATACTACCAACAACTTCCTTCCAATTGTCTACACAAGGGCAGTTTTTGAACTTAAGGCAGGTATTAAAAACATTCTTGAGAAAAATCTCTCCAATCTGGAAGGGGAAACAGATATCGTCTTGATTGTAAGGGAATACTTAAAAGACGTTGTCGCTCAGAGATATCCTGATTACGAAATCAATCCCAATACATTTGAAGATGGACTCTGGATTAATGGTCGCATGCTTTTTTCAAAGGAAGATATTAAAAAAGCTCTCGATAACAAAAATACTGTGTACATGGTTCGGGGAGCCTTTGCTATTGGGTATCTAGATGGTAAAACGGCTAGCTCAATGTTCAAAATAGCAGATGAAATAGAGCTGAAAGTAGACTCAGCCATAAACACAGGGGGAATTAATCCTGTAGTGTATAACTACTTTTTTGAATTCCCTCTTAGGACGGCGGAGTCCATCAAGGAGGACTTTGAAAAATTTTACACTAAGGGGGAAATAAAAGGAAAAATTTATGAAAATGTAACGATTCTCAACAAAGATAAAGTTTTTATCGCAGAGGATGTTGTCATCAAACCAGGGGTAGTTCTGGATGCGGAAGAGGGCCCTATTGTGATAGAGAAAGGAGCAAAAGTCATGGCGAATGCGGTAATTGAAGGTCCCTGTTTCGTAGGAGAAAAAGCAACAATAAAAATTGGAGCCAAGATATATGAGGGTACACACATCGGCCCTGTTTGCAAAATAGGGGGCGAGGTCGATGCAGCAATATTCCACGGGTATTCGAACAAGCAGCATGAGGGATTCATCGGACATGCCTATATAGGAGAATGGGTAAATATAGGCGCTGATACAAATAACTCCGACCTTAAAAACAACTATAGCAACGTGAAAGTATGGGTAAATGGACAGTTTATAAATAGCGGTTCGATGTTTGTGGGACTAACGATGGGTGACCACTCTAAGACAGGGATAAACACGATGTTTAACACCGGCACAGTAGTTGGGGTAGGTTGTAACATTTTTGGTAGTGATTACCCTCCAAAGTATATACCTTCTTTTGCATGGGGAGGGGCAAACGGATTTGTAGAATACCGGTTTGACAAGATGATAGAGACAGCCCGGGCAGTTATGGCAAGAAGGAAGAAAACCCTATCCGATAAAGAATACAATTTGCTCAAGTACATCTTTGAAAAGACCAAACCCGAGAGAAGCTGGTAAAGATTCAGAACAAGAAATGCTCTTGGCTCCAGACATTCTGCTGTCCCCACCTGAAATGGAATTTTATATAAAGGTCCACATTCCCAATGGTAAACAATCTTTGCCAATTTGCTTCAAAAGTTGGAAATTACAAGATTGAAATCTGAGTTCATGTATATTAGAATCGGATCTAAGGCCCTTGCATTTATTCTCTGTTTCTTATTTGTCTGGGTAGCCCTGACCGGGGCTGAAAAGGTTCTTATACCAAACATAGTTAACATCTCAAGAGACTCCACAGACGCTATTATAATAGTGGACAAGTCCAGACAGATGCTCTATGTGGTGAAAAGCTACCTTTCAAATCCTATTGTTCCTGCGGACACTTTCAGGGTAACCACAGGGAAAGTTAATGGAAACAAGGAAAAGGAAGGAGATAACAGAACGCCTGAAGGAATTTACAAAATAGTGGGCGATATCCCCGGGAGTCAACTCCCTCCCAGATATGGCCCATTGGCCTATGTTCTGGACTATCCAAACTTTGTAGATAGACTGATGGGAAGAACCGGCTCAAATATATGGATTCACGGTAGAAACGAAGAAATTACCGATTTCCAGACAAAGGGGTGTATATCCCTTCATAATCACTCAATTCTCGAACTTAGACCATATATCAAAGTCAACAGGACAAGGGTAATAATTCAGGACACTATAAAAAATGTCACTCAGAGAGACTACGAAATTGCAAAGCTAAGGTGGAAAACATATTTGGCCAACTGGAAAAAGAGCTGGGAAATTGGGGATACCTCAACTTATTTTCAGTTCTACTCAGAAAAATTCACCACAAAAACATATCCTTCTCTTCGCTCATTCAAAGAGAGTAAAAAGGCTCTTGAGCGGAGGTACCCCTGGAAAAGTATAGATATTTCTCAAATTCTTGTCCTGGAAACCAAATACGAAAGTGAGATTTCCTTTCAGCAGGAGTATATCTGCCCGGAGTTTTACTCCATTGGCTTCAAAACCCTGCGGCTTATTCCGGAAAAGGGTCTTTTCCTCATTGTCAATGAAGATTTTGCGAGAACAAAAACGCGAACATACATAAAGGATGCAATAAAGAATTTCTTGCGGGAATGGATTTCCTCATG
This sequence comes from Fidelibacterota bacterium, assembly GCA_003645825.1. Taxonomy (GTDB): domain Bacteria; phylum Fidelibacterota; class UBA2242; order UBA2242; family B5-G15; genus B5-G15. The sequence goes on along the minus strand of QNCQ01000045.1, from coordinate 7,621 downwards.
GGAATCAAGGGATATTTCAAAATATATTTCCTTTTATGATTCAACTTTTAGTTCCAGGGGGATGAATCTGGAAAAATGGTATAGCTACAAGAAAGAGCTTTTCGATAAAAGTGGGAAGATAGACATTGAAATAGAGAAGATCCAGATAAAGTCTACCAAGAAGCTTGTGTGGGAAGTTTCTTTCCTGCAAAAATACAGCTCTAGTATATACAAAGATTACGGAAGAAAAATTTTACAACTCAAAAACAAACCGGGGCATTTCAAAATCGCCTCTGAGAAATGGGAAAGGATACGATGACGCTGCGTCTCATTTTAATACTTGTTCTGACTCTTGCAGGCTTCCAGCCTGTTTTTTCGAAGGCCGGACATGTTAAGAGACCATCCAGGGAGCACCTGGTATATTTTAAAAATACTCCTAATGAGTTAAATGTTTATAAACTCTATGGGAGGAAAGACGGGAAAACTGTTTTTATACTCGGTGGTATCCAGGGAGACGAACCAGGGGGATTTCTCTCTGCAGACCTCTATCCAGACCTTGTGCTTGAAAAAGGGAACCTGATAGTGATTCCGCGAGCAAACTTTCATTCGATAATACTCAACCGGCGAGGAGTCAATGGGGACATGAATAGAAAATTCCAGAACAAACACCCGAAAGATGTTGATGATAAAATTGTGGAGCTGATAAAACAATTTATGGCTGAGAGTGATTTGTTTCTTAACCTGCACGATGGATGGGGATTCTATCGAGATACCTATATCGATGAACTCCACAATCCACATAGATTTGGGCAGTCTGTGATAGCTGACGCGAGCTTCTATGTTGTTGGAAACGATACGATCCACCTTGAAAAAATGGCGCGATGGGTAATAGAAAAAGTAAACCGTAAGATTCAGGATAAGGAGCACCATTTTCACTTCATGAATACCAGGACGGGAGAGCCGGATACATATTTCAAGGAGCAGAGGAAATCTGCTACCTATTTCGCTCTAACAAAGTATAAAATTCCGGCTTTTGGAATCGAAACCTCAAAGAATCTTGAAAGCCTTGAACTGAAAATAAGGTATCATAACTACGTAATCAACGAATTTCTCGGGCTGATGGGAGTGGAGCCCGAACACCCAGCAATCCTCTATGAACCCCCAAGGTTAATATACGCTCTACTGGTAGTAAATGGAAAATACCCCAATATTGTAATAGATAATTCTACAGTTTCTATCTATAGAGGTGACAGAATAAAGATAACTCACATTGAATCCAATTACCCTCGAGGTTTGAGTTGTGACATCCTCGGAGTTGGGACGGAACAGGATTTTCTGAAGGAATTCGGAGTGAAAGATAATACATCTATTGTTTTCCGAAAGGATAACTTCAAAATAGGAAGGGTAAACATAAGCATAACAAATTTGAAAAAAGACTATATTGCTTTTATCTTTGAAGTAAACGGAGAAAAAACCTCTGTTTTCGAAAACGACACACTTTTTGTAAAAAAGGGGGATAAAATAAGAATTCTAAATGTTCTCGTCGATGGTATGAGTAGCTCAACATTTACAGTAAACTTGAAAGGATTTGTCCCAGACATCCCCTACAATACAGGTGAAGACAGGGGGTATCTGATAGATACAGCAAATCTTAAGTGGAGAAAATATTCAGTATATGGTCAGGGTAAATGCTATCCCGTAGTTGTCACCAGAGGTTCGCAGGAAATAGCCCGGGCTTATGTAAGAATTAGGTAGTCAATTTCTATTAACAACCTGCTCCTATAAAGTCCTTATGCATATTCATTTATCTCATTAAAAGTGTTCTCCCTGATTTCAACTATGGAAGAGCGTGCCAAATTCGGGTTTTTAAAAGGTGGCATCATCAACATCAATAAGTAAGATATTCCGAAAGCTTGGTATCAAAATAAGGCAAAATGGGAGTGCCTCTGTCTATGCTCTCCAATTTCAACAGGAGTCCGTTGCTTTGCCCACACCACAAAAATACTGTAATAAATTAATTTTATATTATAAATTAGCTTGCTTTGAAAAAGGGAGTAACTCGGTGGAAAGGCGTCAGAAGAAAGTAAGCAGGATAGCAGTTCTGACAAGCGGGGGCGATGCCCCGGGTATGAACGCATGTGTTCGAGCTGTGGTTAGAACAGCAATAAATGAAGGTCTATCCATTTTCGGAATCCAGGGTGGATATGAAGGTTTGGTTGAGGGTGATATTATACCGATGTCCATGCGGTCAGTTAGCAATATAATCCAGCGAGGTGGAACCATCCTCAAGACCTCGCGATGTGAAACTTTCTACCACAAAGTTGGTCGTAAGAGAGCTTATGATGTGCTTAGAGAGTGGAATATAGACGGACTGATTGTAATAGGTGGCGATGGGAGCTTTCGTGGTGCTCACGCCTTATGTGAGGAATACAGGATCAACATAATAGGTGTTCCTGCCACAATAGACAACGATATCTATGGGACTGATTTGACTATAGGCTATGATACTGCAGTTAATACGGCTCTTGATTTAATTGATAAAATACGTGACACTGCAGAATCTCACAGCAGACTGTTCATTGTTGAAGTTATGGGGAGAGAAGCGGGCTTCATCGCTCTGGCCGTTGGTATTTGTGGAGGAGCAGAGGAGATACTGGTACCTGAGCGGAGAATGAGCTACGAACAGTTATATGAAGCTATCAAAGTCTGGTCAAAAGCTGGTAAGACAAGTAGCCTTATCGTAGTGGCAGAGGGAGACGAACTGGGCAATGCCAATCAAATAGCAGCACGTTTGAAGAAAGACTACAATATTGATTGTAGGGTCTGTATTCTGGGACATACTCAGAGAGGGGGAAGCCCAACAGCAACAGATAGGCTTTTAGCCAGCAGGCTGGGGTATCATGCAGTGCTTGGATTGATAGAGGGGAAAAGTGACGTTATGGTGGGCTGGGTAAATAACCAGATAGTTTTTACTCCTTTAGAGGAGACATGGGAAAAAAAGAAGCCGCTTGATGAGGAACTTTTGCAGATATACAAAACACTATCACGATAGGAAGTTACTTTGAGTACTCTTACCATTGATCAAATACTGAAAGTTGGCTCAATATTCAGTGAAAAATCGCTTAATGGTATTCTGGAAAAAAGCGTGAATCTCATCCCCAATATATTCAACTGGAAGGGGTGTTCAATCTTTCTATACGATGAGAATAACGATGTGATCAAACTTGCCAAAACGAGTGGTCTTACTGGAGCCATAGATAGAAAAAATGGAGAGATAATATACGAACGAAATGAAGGGCTAACTGGATGGGTCTTTGACAAGAAAAAGCCACTGTTAATCAGAGACCTGAATAAGAAATCAAACTCTGACCTTGCCAGGTTTCATCCAGGGCTAAGATGGAAAGGAAAATACTCGGAGGCAGATTCTAGAAAAGCAAAATCTTTCATGGCGGTACCTCTGGTATCCCAGAATGGGCAGTTGCTGGGAGTAATGAGAGCTGTTTCTGATGATTATAACTTTAAGAAATCCGATCTTGATGTATTTATGCTTATCGCAAACTATGTATCTCTGGCTCTGGATAACTACAAGTACATTATGAACGAAAGAAGAAAATCCGAGTATCTGGAACTTTTGATGAAAGTGGGAACCCAGATTCTTTCCTTTTTCGAACTAGATGATCTCCTCAGGTTTGTGGCTAAAAATACCGCGAAGACTATTTCCTCAGAGACCTGTGAAATTTACCTGCGGGATGAGTACAATAAAGAAAGACTTATCCTCCGTGCCGGTTATGGAATACCGGAGGAACTTATAAACGTAGCCGAGCATAAGATAGGAGAAGGACTTACAGGGACAATAGTCAAGGAAAACAGAACGATACGCTCAAAAAATGTTCTTACACTCCCCTATTACAAAGGCAAGTACCGTAACGCAATAAAAGGGCATCTGAAATATGGGGACAGGCTCACATTTCTGGGCATGCCGATAAAAATCAAGGATGAACCTATTGGTGCTATCAAGCTTTACAACAAAATTCCTAAGGAAGGGGGTCCTGACTACTTTACGGAAGATGACGAAAAGTATCTCAGGATACTCGTTGATATGCTTTCTGTAGCCATTGAGAACGTTCAGTATCTTGAGACTATTAAACTGTCTGCTTTGAAAACGCTTAAAAGCCAGCGGTTGACCGCCCTTGGTACTCTTGCGGTCAGAATTCCCAACGACATAGGGAATCCACTGGTTGAAGCACAACTCGGAATTGGAAGTATAGTGAGAAAGTTTGAAAAAGATCCTAAGGCTCTGCCCCCCGAAGAACTAATCGATAGACTCAGAATGATTGGCGAAAATCTGAAAAAAGTTAGTCAGGGCATAAGAGTCCTGCAGGATTTCTCGACAAAAGCCGGCTACCACAGGATCAGGTGCAAATGGGGTGATTTGATAGATGAAAGCCTGCTTTTAGTAAAGAGTGAGCTATTCTCCAAAAAAATCAACGCTGAAAGAAACAGGAGTGAAGAAGCTAACCTACCCGAGACCGTGCTGGATCCAAACGAGATAACAGAAGTTCTTGTTACTCTAATCTCTATTGCAGTCTTTCGGCTAAAACATTATGGGTCAACGCTGAAAATAGGCACTATCAGGGATAGAGAGAAGCTTAGGATCGTTATTGAGGGCAAAGACAATAAATCCGGGACCGAGATTCCTCGCAGATCGGTCGAGGAAAAAGTGGTGGGAGCGAAAAGCTACAAACCTTATCAGTTTTCTCTTGATATAGCCAGAGAAGTGATAACAACAAATTATGGCGGGAGAATTGACTTTCAGGAGGAAGACTCCTGCTCAAAATTAATTCTAGAAATACCTATGAGGGCATGAAATATGTTTCATGATGACATTTTACTGATTGATGATAGCGAAGCATTTTGTAAAAGCATAAAAGAACTAATGGAAGACAAGGGCTACGGTCTGGTTTACGTTACAGACGCACAGGCAGGGTTGCAATTCGTAGAGGAAAAAGACTTTAAAGTAATTTTGTTGGACATTCGAATGCCAAATATGTCGGGCCTTGACTTCTTGAAAGAACTTGAAAGAAGAGGGTTGACGTATAAGAACTACGTCATTGTACTGACCGGTGAGATAACCATCGAAAATGCTGTTGAGTCTCTGAGGCTTGGCGCTAAGGATTTTATTCAAAAACATGCCGTTGTGGAATATCCTGATTTATTCTTTGAACGGATAGAAAAGGGTTTTGAATGGCAGGAAAAGCGTCTTGAAAATGAGAGACTTGCTGAGGAGAGAAACCGAGCTATAGAAGAGAGCAGACTCATTGTGAAGAGCGTCGGACATGACATGTCAGGAAGCTATTATGCCTCTGTAATGCTGAGGCTAAAAACACTTACAAAGCATATAGAATCGATAAAAAACAAAATTGAAGAGTGCTTCAAAAATCTTGAGTCAGCTGTTGGAGACAAAGGGAAAGGGGGTATCGCCAGCTATAAAAATGAGATACTGAAACTTGTGGACGAAAGTATACAGAGAAGCGAAAGTATATCAACTCTGATGGTCTTTTTCAAGGAACTGGGAGAAAAGCTAAAGGAGCTCGGTCAGGCTATCGATATCACAAGCAAACACAAAAAGGAAGTGGATCTGAACTATCTCGTCAAAGAGGCAATTCATCTTTACATGGACTCCAGGCTTGCGGAAAACCCTGAAGTTAAAGTGGTTGAAAATTACTCTTCAAAACCACTAAAGGTCGAAGCCAGTGAAGAAGATATTCTCCGTGTTTTTGTTAATCTTATAGAAAATGCTTACAAAGCGATGGATGGGAAAGGGATCTTGACCGCTCGCACTTATTCAACAAATGGTTTTGCAGTTGTTGAAATCTCTGATACTGGCTGCGGTATCCCTAAGGACAAGCTTGAACACATCTGGAGGCCCGACTACACAAACTGGAAAGGGAAACAGGGCACCGGACTCGGACTCATGATCTGTAAGAAAGCCGTGGAAAACCACGGTGGCTCCATCGAAGTTGAAAGTGAAGTTAATAAAGGAACAACTTTTAGGTTGAAATTCAAATTAAAAAGTAAGGGTGAGAACCATGGAGAAGAAAAGGATACTGCTTGTTGATGATAAGGCGTTGCTAAGGGATGCTCTTATTGACTACATAGGGACAGAGGAATACGAAATTGTCGAGGCGGCGACAGGGGAAAAAGCAATTGACCTATTCAAAAACGAGAAGTTTGATGTGGTAATCCTTGATCATAACCTTCCTGGAATGGATGGCTTCAAGACTTTACAACTGATGAAGAGGCTCAAGCCAGATGTCCCTATAATAGGACTGACAGGCGAGCTCACTGTAGAGGTTAGGGAAAAATATCTGGAATATGGAGCATACGATATACACGCTAAGTCAGCAATCTATGAAAAACTTATCCCTACACTTAAGGATGCTCTTGCTGGGGTAAAACCCCCGACGCCAGTGAAAGGTAAACCGGACTATGTAAAAATTGCTGACGAGCTTAAGGAACAGGGACGCTGGGAAGAATCAGCTCTTTATTTGAAAGAAGCCGGGATGGAGCAAAAACTCCTTGGAAACAAAGATAAAGCAAAGGAGCTATTCGAAGAAGCGATAAAAAGATACCTGCGAGCTGGAAGAAAAACAAAGGCACTCGAAGTTGAGAAACTCATGGAAGACTAAAATCCATAACTTCTCCGTCTTCCACCTCTCTCTTCATATTTTAGGTCTCGAAGAGTTGGGGACTTTACATTGATCCTGAGATAATACTGTTTGCCATATCCCGAGGGGACCCAGCTGAAGTAGAATTCCCAGCAGTGCAAATCCCGGGACAAGGAGATACTTTGCCCTACAATTTTTCTGTTGAATACATCTATATCGGCAGAATAATTTACTTTCCAGTTAAACACTTTGAACTGCAAACGGGCGTTCGTCCAGAACCTTTTACGAATTGCTTCAGGATTGGTTTTATCAATGGAAAATTTAACTCGAAAAGTTGCATCCCAAAGCTTCCTGCCCTCTTTCTTATCGCGAGAAAGGAATGTCTTTAAACTATCTCTATCTGAACCTTTAGCTGAGAATATGCCCCTGGAATCTCCTTCTATATCCTGCTCCTGTTTGCTGAAGTAACTGTCTGATAGGCTGAACCCTGTGGACAGACTCACCGAAAGCAGGCGGGGAATAGGAATTCCTCTTTTATTGGTATTGATTTCATTTATCCTTCTACCAGCGTATTTGTAAAAGTCATGCCTGAGACTGATATTGAGGCTGAGTTTATTTGACAGCCGTGACCTGACGTAAGTGGAGATCGTTGAGAGTCGAAGGCTGTCGAGAGTGAAGTTGTATGAGCCACTGCTTGAAACAGTAAGAAACTCAAAAGCTTTTTCTTCTTTTCCCTTTGCTATTTTGGCCTGAAAGGCATTGCTGACGCTGAAACTCAAAGTTTTTATTTCTCTTTGAGGAGTTGAACCAATTGGGGTACCGTAGAAAATATCGAATTTCCTTCCTTGGGCATCCTGGAGAATGTAACCTGGGGTCCAGAGAAATACTTTTTTTGACAAATCAGGCGTATAAGAATAGCTCAAGGATGGGGTAACGACGTGTCTTACAGCTCTAATCGGGCCAATGGTAATAGG
>QNCQ01000044.1 GCA_003645825.1 Fidelibacterota bacterium | reverse complement strand
CCTATGGTGATTCTGGTCTGTAAACCTGAGATAGAGTTCTTTATAAAGAGTTTGTGGTCTTTTATTTCAAATTCTGCGGGTTGAGGTTTCCTGTCAATTATGTGCTTTATAAAGTTAACTATCCTGGTGATTGCAAATAGGGTTATTATGTCCTCTCGAGTGAAATTTTTATCCGTATAGGGTACGTAGGTCGCTCTAAAGGACTCTACATTTTGGGGAAGCTTTCCTTTCTCCTTTAGCTCGTTGTACATCTCTGATTCGGGGGTAATGTAAAATATCGAAGGTCCAATCAAACATTGAGTAGATGCAAGAAAAAGAATAGCGTTTAACATCTTTTCCACCGTGTCACCCGGCATTCCAAGTATTAGATAAGCTATGACTGGAAGACCAATTTTGTTTGCGTGGTTTATTACTTCTAGAAACATTGAAGTCGTGAAAGGTCTTTTCAGTTTTTTCTGTATTGCTGGTTCAGGATTCACAAGAGATAGATTGATATACTGAAATCCAGCTTCTTTCATTTTTGTCAGAATCGTTTCATCCACATTAGAAGCAGTAATGCCATTCATCGCGTAGAAATGCAAGTTATCTTTCTTAAAGTACTTGATGGAATAATCGAGAAAATTATTAAGCCATTTTTTGTTGTGTCCGAAGTTGTCATCTTCGAAATCGAATGAGGTTATGCCTATTTTTACTTTTTCGGCTATTTCTTCTACCACATTCTCGACACTTCTCAGTCTCGTATTATATCCCATTGTTTTAGCAATGCTACAAAATTTGCATCTGTGGGGACAACCTCTCCCCGCCATGATCATTGCGTGTCTTTTTCCATTGTAGATGTACTCTGGCAACCCATCAAGAGAATAATCAGGAAAGGGCACAGTATCAAGATCCTTAATAAGACTTGTGCGGTTGTAAATCTTTTTACTGCCTTTTTCCCAAACAAGGTTTTCAATGCTTTCTAAGAACCTTTCTCTTTTTTCAATAGCTTTAAGCAGCTTCAAAAGAGAAAACTCGCCTTCTCCTTTCATGACAAAGTCTGCTCCGGCATCGAAGTATACCTCGGGTCTTATAGAAGCATCAGTTCCACCTGCAATTATAGTTGAATTAGGAAATTTGTTTTTTATGGCAGAGATAAGCTCAAGGGAAGTCTCAGAATATGTTGTGCACAGGCTTGATATTGCGAAGTAATCCGGAGGCTGATCCAGGTTTTTGACAAATTCACTGGTGTTATATCCGAATCTATAGTAATTTTTGTAGAGAGAAAAAGGTGATGCATTGTATCCATGATAGTACTTTAGTAACGGTTTAGAGATCTCTGGAGGATTTATTTTTTTCTTTTTGTTGTATCTAAGGTCAAAAATCTTAACTTTGTGAGAACTTTTCAATACGGTCCCTATTTGTATAAGTCCAAGTGGGATATTTCTAATGGGAGTTGTATAAAAATCTTCAATCGGCGGTTGTATCAGGTAGATTTTTTTCATCAAGAGAGAATTTAAGTAATTTGGAAGAATTTATGCAGGAGGAGAATAGATGAATATTTGGGATTCGGTGATACTGGGAGCTGTGCAGGGGTTGACTGAATTTCTGCCCATAAGTAGTTCGGGTCACCTTGTCATTGTAGAGCATGTTTTAGGTTTAAAGTTTAATGATCTTACCTTTGAGGTAGTGGTCCATTTTGGAACATTTTTGAGTATCCTATTTGTATTCGGAGGAGATGTTCTTCATGTTATACTTGGTTTTTTCAGAGGTATATTCTCAAGAAATATTGTCAAGAATTTTTCTTATGATTCTGATTTCCGCCTGTCTGTGTTCATAATAGCTGGATCAGTACCCGCAGGGCTTGTGGGAATTTTTCTAAAAGAGCCGATTGAACAGATTTTCCACAGTATAAATCTTGTTGGAATTATGCTTATGGTGACAGGATTGATTCTCTTTCTTACGAGACTCGTTTATGTAAGAGAAAAAAGGGTTAGCTTCTTTAGAGCAATTCTAATAGGGATTGCACAGGCTTTTGCTATACTCCCCGGTATATCACGATCAGGCATTACAATCAGTACGGGTCTTTTTTCTGGACTTTCAAGAGAAGAAGCTGTAAGATTTTCTTTTCTTCTTTCGTTGCCAGCAATATTTGGAGCAAATATTGTAGAACTCTCTGATATGGAAAGTTCAAGTATTCAGGGAAATTTTCTTTCTTTTTTTGTTGGCTTTCTTGTTGCCTTTGTTACGGGATATATTGCTATTAAGCTTCTTATAATGATGATAAAGAGCGGTCGTTTTAGCTGGTTCAGTTATTACTGCCTGATCCTGGGAATGCTTGTATTGTTGTTTTTATAAATGGAGAAAAGTTTCTATGAGGGGAACTCGAGAGCGTTTTACGTCGAGTTGGGTTTTCATATTGACCCTTTTGGGTATGGCTATTGGAACAGGGAATATCTGGAGGTTTCCCCGGATAGTTGCCAGTAGCGGAGGCGGGGCTTTTCTAATTCCATGGACGATTTTTCTCTTTCTTTGGAGTATTCCGCTTATTATGACAGAGTTCGCTCTGGGCAGATGGTCACGGTGTGGAGTTATATCCACCTTTAATTTTGTTTCCAATGGTAAATTAACATGGATGGGGGCTTTTGTTACCTTTTGTACCCTTGCTATTATGTTTTATTACTCAAGTGTAACGGGTTGGTGTATAAAATACTTCTTTTCAGCTCTCGGAGGCGCTTTTGGTAAATTGAGCCTAGAGAAAGCGTCAGATATATTTGATAAGTTTGTCAACTCGTGGGAAACTGTCCTTTTTCACGCGGTGGCTTTAGGGATTGCCGGAACGATTGTTTTCAAAGGGATTGTAAAAGGGATTGAAAAAGCCAATCTGGTGTTTATCCCTTCTTTGTTTTTGTTGCTAATTGTATGTCTTATCAGGGTGGCAACTCTTGATGGCGGGACAAAGGGATTTGAGTATCTTTTCAACCCTGATTTTTCAAAACTGAAGGACTATAATATATGGCTTGAAGCTCTTTCGCAGTCTGCATGGTCAACCGGAGCGGGATGGGGACTTGTTCTCACCTATGCGGTGTATATGAGAAAAAGAGAAGAAATAGTTTTGACTTCGTTCATTACAGGTTTTGGAAATAATAGTGCTTCCTTGCTGGCTGGTATGGTAATATTTGGAACTGTGTTTGCAAGTGCCGGGAGTACTGTCGATGCCCAGTCAATGTTAGCAGTCTCTGGAAGAGCAGGCACCGGGCTAACTTTTGAAACTTTACCTGTACTGTTTTCCCATATTCCTGGAGGTTATCTGGTTTCGGTAGTGTTCTTTCTTGCACTGTCTTTTGCTGCGATGTCCTCTTTAATTTCTCTTGTTGAACTGGGTGCGAGAGTGCTAATAGATGCTGGATTCACAAGAAGAAGGGCTGTACTTGTTGTTGCTACGGCAGGATTTATCTTGGGCCTTCCCTCTGCGATTTCTATGGGAGTTTTTGAGAATCAGGATTGGGTCTGGGGTCTGGGGTTGATACTTAGTGGATTTTTCTATTCAGTTATTGCAATAAGAGTAGGTGTAAAGAGGTTTAGAAAAGAGCTTCTGAATAAAGATGTGCATGTAAAGGTAGGAAAGTGGTGGGAGTTTTGTATAGTGCTGTTGCCTGTTGAGTTTGCTTTTCTTTTGGTCTGGTGGTTTTCAAAATCTATTGGATGGGAAAAAAACTGGTGGAATCCCTTTGCAAAGTTTTCACTGATGACCGTAATTTTTCAGTGGGTCGTGGTGTTGGTCATTCTGGTAACGTCGAATAGCAAACTCCAGAAAATTACGGGAGAACGACAAAAATGAGTCTGAAAGCGATTCTTTTCATGATGCTTTTTCTTGGATTATACTGGGGAGGTTTCGTTGCCTTTCTCTGTTATGCGAACAAATTCAGGAAGGAGTAGTATAATCTCCGATGTTGACAGAGTCTGCCTTTAAAGTTTTTGCACAAATAGAGAATGGAAAAATAAGTCCTTCATACTTCTGCATAGGGGAAGATTATTTCCTGCAAGAGAAGATGATTGACACTGTGTGGAAAAAGATAAGAAGCAAATATCCAGATGCAGAAAAGAGTATTTTTTACGGTGAAGAGGATTGTACCCAGGCACTTTATTCGGAGTTGTTTAACGTAGGGATGTTCGGAAGCAATAGATTAGTAGTTTACAAGAATGTAACAGATTTTGACAAAGTTGCGAAGAAGTTGTTAATCAGATATTTCTCAAATCCTTCACCGGGGACAGTTTTTGTTATCTTCTATAAGGGCAAAAAGTTGCCTGATTTTGTCTCAAGCATGGGGAAACACCTCAAGTTTGTTGATTTGTCTCCACCACGACATGAACAGGTTTCAGAGGTAGTTAAAGAGTATTTTAAAACGAAAGGATATAATGTTGATAATGAAGCTGTAGAACTTCTAAAATTGCGGGCTGGTGAGGATCTTAGCATACTCCTTTCGGAGGTCGAGAAGATACTGATTTACGTTGGAGACAGGAAGTCTATCAGGGCTGAAGATGTGGAAGAGATAGTGGGTTTCACAAAAAAATACAGTATCCAAAATTTCCGTCACTATCTATCCCAAAGAGAGAAGAATAAGGTTATTGAATGTGCACTTAGTTTGATGGATGCGGGAGAAAAAATGCCTTTTATCACGTCAGTGCTGACGAACTTCTTTATAGACATGTGGGCTTCTGATGAAAAAGACGGGAAGAAGCGGAATAAATATCATAGAATGGAACATGCCAGTTACAGAAATTCAGATTTTAGGGCTATATTCAAAAGGCTTGTAGAATTGGATTTAAAGTCTAAAACTACAGGGGTTCCGGGAAGAGATTTATTGATCCCTGTACTTACTGAAATATTACTGAGTGAGTGAAAGGACGGGCAGAAAATGGCAAAAGCGGATAAGACGAGATACAAGCTCACAGATGAAGAGTTAATCGCAATGTTTCAGGATGGAGATGAGGGGGCTTTTGAAGAGCTTGTAAACAGGTACGCAGACAGGTTGCTCAACTTTGCATATCGCTTCGTGTTTGATAAGCAGGAGGCGGAAGATATTGTACAGGATACTTTTTTGAGAGTTTACATAAACCGACATGCCTATCGGGAGATAGCCAAGTTCTCAACGTGGATATACACAATAACGGCAAACCTTGCAAAGACATCTCTGCGGAAAAGGAAATATAGGAAAGTGATGTATCTCTCTCATATGGGGCCGAATGAGGACAAGGACTTTGAGATAAAAGATGAAGGAGAATTCAATTTGCTCGAAAAGGACTTGAGGGTTGATGAGGATGTTGTTCAGAGGGCACTTGATAGATTACCGGAACATTTTAAAACCATTCTAATTTTGCGAGATATCCAGGAACTTTCTTATGAGGAAATTAGTAAGATATTAGATATTCCAATTGGGACTGTGAAATCGAGGATAAACCGTGCGAGACTTCGCCTGCAAAAAGAAATTTCTAAAGTGCTAAAAGGTAAGAAATAGGGAGGCTTAAGAAGCCTATGATAAGTTGTTACCAATTTAAAGAGTTGATTTCAGAGTATCTGGATGGTGAGATCAGTTATTCAAGGCGAAAACTGTTTGAAGAACATCTGGAATCTTGTGCTAATTGCAGAAGACTTTTCAATTCTGTAAAAATTTCTATTCAGAGTCTCCACAGACTCCCCAGGGTTCATGTCAGCGAAAATTTTTACCTTAACCTGAGGAACAGAATTGTAGAAGAAAGAGACAGAATAGTAAAACGGGCACGAAGCAGGCGACTTACATTTGCGGGAGTTCCTTCACTCGCCTATGGACTCCTTCTTGCGGTTGTAGCTGTGAGTGTGTTTTTTGTTGTCATGAAGATTCAAGGAAAAAAGACCGGTGGATACGAACTGCCACCTTACGTTAAACAGCAGATAATTGGGAGCGGGTCTGAAAAAAGCTTAAGGAATGCTTCTTTCGACAGAAGGGTTGCCCAGCCGGGCAGACCTGTCAATGAAAATTCTTTTACTCCAGACAACAGATTCCTGCAAATAGACACCTCGGATTTGTATCTGAAAGAGGCAGATAAGAGTTTTGATAGAGAAACAAGACCTATAAAGCATATAAAATAGGCGTTTTCACCTTCACCTCCTCTTCCAGCATATTTGAAAGTTTTTCTTATGTACAGGAGGAATCCGGGTAAATAAAATTTGCATCGTAGCTGGCGTATAACCGTGACTTATGATTTTTTTGTAACTCGGGGGAAATTATAGAGTTTATGATAATGATTCACAGCAAAGTAACTTCAGGCAAAGATTCTCTAATTAGTTGATTTTTATGTAGTTTTAATTGTATTTTAGTGCTGCTAAATGGCAGATTTGGAGAATTATGAGTAATCTGAGAGTTTACTGGATGTTTGGGATAGTTATGATAATACTCGTACTTGTAACCTTTCTTTATCCAGGTAGTGCAATCTTTGGAGGGGCGAGTTCCTCTTTTTATTTATTCATGAAATTATTTGCGGCACTTGGCAGTGGTGCTTTTATAGTATTTCTTGTGATAGAACTTGCCAATCTTACAAAACGTGGAAGGGAGTTAGAACTCAAGAACAAAGAGCTTTTGAAGCGACTTAAGGAAGAAACAGTTGGGGCAAAGCATATTTCCCTGATGGTGAAAAGGAGTCCCGACGAGGTTTACAGCCATACTAGTAGAACTCTTTTGAGACTGGTAAAAAATTTCTTTTTCGCAAGAGATGTGGCATTTTACCTTATCGATTCTGAAAGGAAATTATTACTTCTGGAATTCTTCGAGGTCGATACTAATGTGAATCCGCCTGAGAAGATCAAGTACGAAGGAACTCTTTTTAATTCCGTGGTAACAGAAGCGAGCGGTAAGGTTTTTCCGATAAATGACATTGATGAAGAGGAGCTTAACGGTTTTAATCTGAGGTATAAAAGTGGCTGTTTGATGCTTGTTCCTGTGAAGTTTGATGAGGGACAGGCTGTAGGGTTGCTGGTTTTATTATCTCCAGAAGAAGGAGCCTGGGGAGACAGCGATGTTCAGATTGCAGAAAAGTTCTCCGAGCTGTTTTCAACAATTATATGGCAGATAGATGCGATTGATAAATTGAGCTCTGTGATAAATTTCTATCAGGAATTAAATAAACTTCAGGCTGATACTCCTATTGGTATAGAGGAGCTTGAATTTTTCAAGAAAGCAAGCGGTATAATCTCAAGGTTCTTCGACTTTGACAAGATGACAGTTGCTATCTATAATGATGAGAAAAATGAGATGCAGATACGTTTTGTAGAAGGAATAGAATCTGATGCAACAGTGGGAGATAGGTTTGAATTAGAGGGAGGTCTGTGGGAAAAACTTACGGCTGGAGGGGGCACTTTACTGATTGAGGATTATGACAGTTCTGACATAGGGTATCGATTCCAACCTGATGATGTCGGAATATCGCCATTCCGCTCCTGTCTGGGAGCGGCATTAAGGGCTGGAAGAAAGTTACTCGGAGGGATCTTACTTGAAAGCACAAGAAAAGGGCGGTATTCTGAAAGTGATAGATTTGCTTTTGAAATATTTGGCAGGTGTGTAGGTTCAGCGTACAACAGACTTCTTGCTTACAATGATTTAAAAAGTCTCTCCATGATAGATGGGCTTACCAGCATTTATAATCGAAGAGCTTTTGAGGAAAGACTATCTGAGGAGATAAATAGAGCAAAAAGATATGGCTCGATTTTCACTTTACTGGTTATAGATATTGACAAATTCAAAAGAATTAACGATACTTACGGGCATTTGATGGGTGATTTTGTACTGAAGAAACTGGCTATGATAATAAAGGGAAGTGTTAGAAATATTGATACTGTCGCGAGATACGGTGGGGAGGAATTTGCTGTGGTTCTGGTAAATGCCAACAAGGAAAATGCTCTTATCTCGGCGGAGAGAATAAGAAGCAATGTGGAAGAGTTTTTGTTTGAAAAGGGAAACGTGAGATTACATATAAGGGTAAGTATAGGTCTGTCGGAGTTCCCGGCAGATGCGGAGAGCGGAAGGGCACTGATTCAAAATGCTGATATGGCAATGTACGAATCCAAAAGAAGAGGGGGTAATGTCATAACCGTTTTCCAAGGAAACAATCAATGAGGAGGTATAAGCATGGCAAGGAAAGTTTCAGGTTTCGCTGATAAACTGAGGAAGCAGATGACAGATTATACGGTTCACTGTCCTGTATGTGGTGAATCTATTCAATTTGTCAAGCATATAGTCTCTGTTACGAGCAAGGATGGGAAAAGCATTCGATTCAAGGAAAAGGTTGAAAGAGTCTGTAAGTGCAATCGTCAGGAAATTTTTAAGTAAACGGTTTTTAGTCAATAGGTGGAAAGCTTTCTGTGAAGAGAACAGAAACAAATTTCTGGATTCTTGTTGTTTTTACTCTATTGCTGGCATCCTGTAGCGGGAAATTACTGGTTAGTGGAGGGGCCTCTGCTAAAGCTTCGAAGGGCCCTGTAAATATCTATAGAAATTATAACCCGCTGGCTGTGAGCCATTTTATCGACGGTACTTTTTATTATCTCAAGGGTGATTTTGCAATGGCGGCTCTGGAATTTATGGATGCTTTGAGGTATGACAGCACTTCGGCTACGATATATCTTGCACTTGCCAGGGCATATATAAATCTGGGAAAGGTTGAAAATGGGATAAAAAATGTTCGGAAAAGCCTGGAAATTGACCCCGAAAATCGTGAAGCCATAGAGATACTTGCTCGTTTTTATGAAGTTTCAGACAATCCTATAAGAGCCGAAAAAGAGTATGAAAGGCTTCTCAAGATAGATCCGAAGGATATTGAGTTGTTGTATACTCTTGGTCGTGTTTATATCAGGAATAAAAAGTTTGATAAGGCTTTGAAAGCGTACGAGAAAATAGTAGAGCTTGATTCCACTCAGGCAAAAGCCATAGAAAAAGCCGCGGAGCTTTCGCTCCTTGATAGTGCTTTAGCAAAGTCTGCCCGTTACTTTGGAATGCTTTTGAAGTTGGATCCAGGAAATCTCAGGTACACTCAGGCTCTTGCCAGAGTTATGTATTTTATGAAGGACCATGATAGCTGTTTTGTTCTATATAAAAGGCTTATAGAGAATAACCCTGATAATCCAGAGCTTAAGGAAGACTTTGCGGAACTGCTTCTTAACATTCCTGAAGACAGGTATAAAAGCTATGCCGAAGAGTACATGGAAGACCTGCTAAAAGAGTATAGAGACAGAAAAAATCCTTATATCATTTACGCTCTATATCTTTTTCGGAATGGACGAAATAAAGAATGCCTTGCCTTTCTTGATTCCGCTATAAATAGGTTCCCCAATGAGATTGAATTCTATCTTATAAAGGGAAATGTTTATGATCGCTTGAAAGATTATGAAACGGAGGCAGAGATCCTGCTTAAGGCTCTGGAGGTAGGCCCTCATAGTGTAAGAGCCAGGCATATGCTTGCGGTGGTCTGGGACAGGCTGAAAGAGTATGAGAAGTGTGACAGTCTGTATGAGGAATTGCTGCTAGAAAATCCCGATGACCATCTGGCGTTGAATAATTATGCTTATAGCCTTGCAGTGAGAGGGGAGAAGCTTCAAAAAGCCTATGAAATGGTTGAAAGAGCTTTGAAGCTGGATCCCGGCAACCCGTCGTATCTGGATACCAAAGGGTGGATTCTGTTTAAGCTGGGCAGATACCGGGAGGCTTTACAGTATGTAGAAGCAGCTTACAAAAAGGCTAAAGAGAACGCTGAAGTTCTCGAGCATCTTGGGGATATTTATATGAGGCTCAAGAAAAAGAAAAAGGCATTCTATTTTTATAAGAAAGCACTTGAGATAGGACCTGAAAATAGAAGTGTTAGAGAAAAGCTGGAAAAATAGTTTTATCGCAGTGGGTTTTTCGTTGAGTGTGTTTCTTACACTTTTGTCGTTTACCAGCTGTTCCGCTTTCAGGTTTGGGCAACAGACTGAGGAGGTGGTAGAGGGCAGCGGCAAGCTGGAGGATTTTCTACAAGAGGGGCTTGCTATAAGTGGTAGAGGGAGTGTTATTAGCGGATTTGATGGTAAGAAAGTTAATTTTGGTTTCGTAGCAACTCTAAGAAAGGCTGGGGTTGTGAGAATTCTGGTTTCGGATATCATAGGGAGGAAAGTTACCAAAATAGATATTGACGGGGATTCGTATGCGATCTGGATAAGAGAGGGAAATCGCAGGTGTAGAGGAGTAGGTGTGATAGAGTGTTCTGAGTTACCTTTTATTTATGTGAGAGCAGGTTACGTTGATGATATACTTCTTGCGAGGGAAATGGAAGAAAGTGTGTTTATCAAAAAAAGAAGTCTTGGAGAGGGACTATCTATTTTGAAAAGTGGTGTAGTAAGCAGTGATAGTGT
>QNCQ01000043.1 GCA_003645825.1 Fidelibacterota bacterium | reverse complement strand
TTCTACTAAACGAAAATCCATCAAATCCTGCTGCAAGCGGCGTCCCATGATACCGTATTCCAACCGAAAATACCTTGCCAGAATCCACCGGTAAAGAAAGTGAAACTTCTAGTAGATCCCCAACTCGAACAATAGAAGCTACATCGCCGTAGGTTTCATCAATATTTAAACAATTGGTAAAGTCCAGATAAATCTTCTGTAAACCTGGTATCTTTGACTTAGCCTTTATACATACATCTCCAAATAGCACTTTATCCTCAATATCAAAACTGAAATTCAGTTTGTAATAACCCACATCATAGCTATGCCTGCTAACAGAAACTGGTTTCTTAATAGACCACCTTCGAGCTAGAGCTCTTCTCTTGCTTTCAATTTCCGCTTTTAACCAATCAGGACCAGCTTGCCCACATATATAACCAACTGCTACAGCTATAAGAATAACCACATTAAAAACTCTATTCATAAATTATCCCTTCACTGCCTCGAATAAACTATGTAAATGATTTTCTTGTCCAGAATCAACAATCTTTTCACAAGTAATTTTACCAAAAACCTTGTATAGCTCCTTGAGTCGCTTATTCCCACTTAAGAGTTGCAAATGCTTTTTTATTGTTTCCTCATCTTGCCTTACTATAGGTCCAGTAATAGCTTCAATAAACCTCCTTTTCAGAGCTGTTCCACCCGCTTCTTTCACCATTGGAAGAAGCAAATTTTCTAAATCAACCCTCGTCAACCCCTCTTTTTCAAGAACATCCTTTATCTCAGAAACCATCGTTACAACATAATTAGACAGAAACACTGCTGTAACGTGCAAAAAAGCTTTTTGCCTAGCCGTGACAATAATACCATCTTTGCCAATTTCTTTGGCAATACCTTGCAAAAAACTTGCAACTTCCCCTTCACAGGTAAATATGGTATCTGGGATTCTCTTTATCCCTGTCTCAATATCAGGTATGCTTACAAAAGGATGAAGCGAACCGGTGTTAGCTCCTTTTTCTGCTAGAAGTGAAAGCACATCAGATGAGAGTGTTCCTGAGATATGGAAAGCAGTTACTCCATCCAGCTTCCTCCAGCTCAGAGCAATCCTAGAAGCAATTTTTTTAATAGCATCATCAGACACTGCAATAATCACAATTCTGGGAGGAATTTCTACCTTTTCCAAAGACCCGAGAAATCTGTCAAATTCTATATACTTCCTTATGAGAGAGTACTTTTTAACATTCCTATTCCAGCAGTAAGCTGGTCTATACCCCTTTTTTACAAGATGATAAGCAAGCGATACTCCTGCTCTGCTTGCACCAATCAGTGCAAACTCCTTATTCATATACCACCGCTGATAAGTATCCAACTACCTGTGATTTCATACCAGAGGTATCACCTGAGTTTTTATAATCCAGAACTTTAAAAGTAGGATTTCCACGGATAGCTGCATATCTCATGAGGGAAAGTATGGGAACTATACCACAGGCTTCAAGTTTGTTTTCAACAAACTCATCTTCAAGGAGTTCAAGATCGTACGACTCCAGCTTCTTTATAAGCGTACTGTCTATTGACACTGCCACATCGTACGGATGGTAGTGAGACAAATCCGAACTTGCAACAACTACAAATTCATATTCCTCCGATGCACGAGCAAGCGCCTGAGCAAGGTCGCGTACAACCTTAAGACTGTGTTCACCAACCACTACAGGGACAAGTTTGAAACCTTCCCCGTATATATACTGCAAGAATGGGAGCTGGACCTCAAGGGAATGCTCATCCCTGTGGCCACTCATAGACATTGAGAGCATCGTCGCTTCTTCGACCAGGAACTCGCATAACTCCCTATTCACCAAAACACTCCCCATTGGCGTCTCATACGCATCCCCATCAAACACAGAAGCCCCACTGAAATACTCTCTATGACTTGGAGCTATGACAACCACATTTTCAAAACGGTGGCTCCTTAACAGCTTGTACCCCACAGCAGCAACTACACCCGAATACACATATCCGGCATGAGGGGAAACAATACCGTAAAGCCTCTCTGGTTCAACATTGATATCTGGCGACCGGGACATATAAGTTTCTATTTCTGCTTCAAGCATGGATCTCGTCCCGGGATAAAACATCCCCGCAACAGCTGCAGGTCTTACTACCAAACTCTCCCGAGCCATATCAACCTCTCAATTGGCCAACATTAAACTAACTTTAATGTCCGATAAAATCAAGGAAAGTACTGGATCACATTGTGGAAATCACTATTTTACCCTTCCCTAACAATATTATCCCCTTTTTTCAATGGTCCCGCCCTAGAGAAATTTCATATAAAACCATTACAAAGGTCAATACTTTCTTTGTACTGGACACCTTTAACACAATTGGAAAAACAATATCTTTATGCAATCCTGGAGGTGACTACTTAACTATAAATATGCCCGACGTAGTGTTAAAATAACTCAATTTCCAAAATTTTCCATTCCTGACAACACAAAGATTAACATCTTCTTCGCAACATACCTTGTTTATCATTAAAACTATAGCGTATCAAACCTGCTGATAATATTATCAGCCAGCTTTTTTAACTTTCCAAAAGCTTCCTCGGTAGGATAACCCTTTATAAGAACCGGCTCTAACAATTCAGCTTTAAGATTTCCAAGCAAACTCTTGGCTACATCGACTGCTTTCCCTCCCCATCCATACGAACCAATAATCGACAGGAATCTGGTCTTAGGTCTCAAAGCATTAAGCAGATACAACGCATAAACAGCCGAAGGATGCAACCCGGTAAGTACCGTAGGAGAACCCAACACAACCGCTGCAGCATCCACAAGCTCAATAGCAAGCTTTCCAATATCCGTTACAGCAAGATTAAAAGGAATAACTTTCACCCCTTTTCCCATCAAGTAACCGACAAAGTACTCTACCATCACTCTTGTACTCCCATGCATCGATACATAGGGAACAAGAACAACCTTTTCAACTCTATCTGAAATCCAATCCTCATAGGCCTTTATAATAAACTCGGGGTTTTTATACAACGGACCATGACTTGGGGCGATAATATCAAAGTCATAAGCCCTAATCTTCTCAATATTTCTGGCTATCACGCCACGAAAAGGCATCATAATCTCTGCGTAGTACCTTTTGGCAGATTCATAAACAGTCCCCTCATCAGCAAACAGGTCTGATGTTGCTAAATGAGAACCAAAAAAATCACAAGTAAAAAGAATCTTATCTTCCTTAAGATAGGTAACCATAGTCTCCGGCCAGTGCACCCACGGTGTAAATATAAACTTCAGCGTCTTCTCCCCAAGAGAAATTTCTTCTCCATCAGCTACAACCATAAATCTATCCCCGGGGATGCGAAGCAAATCCATCAAGAAACCTTTATTTTTCTCATTTGTTACAACCTTCGCCTCTGGGAAAGCCTCAAGAACATCTGGAATCAAACCTGAATGATCCTGCTCTGCGTGGTTTGATATAACATAATCAATTCTTTTCGCTCCAGTCTGCTCCAACTGACGGAAGAATTCCTCTCTCCTTGATGGATCAGCAGTATCAATAAGCGCTACCTTCTCAGTCCCTAGAACAAGATATGAGTTGTAAGATGTACCATCAGGAAGAGGAATTAACTCATCAAATAACCTTCTATCCCAATGTCTAACACCAATAAAAATTATATCCTCTTTTATCTTCCATGGGCTCATATTTCCCTCACTATGAAAATTCGTTTAATCTTCCTTCACAACAAAATCTTCTTTCCCTGCCCCGCAAACAGGGCATACCCAATCATCTGGTAACTCCTCAAACGAAGTCCCTGGCTCTACATCATTATCGGGATCTCCGATTTCGGGATCATATACATATCCACATATTTTACATTCATACTTTTTCATGTTTCACCTCTCAATCTAACAATCTTTTCTCACCCTTCAGATTTTTAATCTCCGTTATATCTTGTGTTACCTCAATAACCCCCAGATAGTTCCCCTCTCTATCTCTCACAGGAAAGTACCTTATATAAATCAAACGCCCGTTCATATCTATCCAGAAATCAGCGGATTCCCTTCGATTATTTTTAAAATCATCAATAATTTTATTTACCACATGAATACTTTTCTGAGGATGGCATTGCTGAACTTTTCTTCCTATTACAGCTTTTGTCCGTGCAAAAACTCTTTCTTTAGACTGATTGAAATACCTGACTTCATCAGAAGCATCAACAAAGGTAATATCCACAGGCAAGGAGTTAAGTATAGCCTCAAGCTCTCCTATCCGAAACCTCCCCGTTTCCAGTTCAACCCATCCATCCACAATCCCTTTCTCAGTACTAACTTCTTCAGGAGCTTCCACGCTTTCAGAAACCGGAGTAAAACTACAATAACCTATCTCTTTAAAATCCCTTTTAATAACGTTCCATTCGTCCTCTGAGATAACTTTCAAAGCCGTTGGAAACAGTATATTATTCTCTTTATAAAAATGAGAGGAAAGTAACTCGAAAAGCTGAATGGACGTAATCTTAAGTTCTTCGCTAATTTTATACTCTTTCCTTTCGGCTATCATGTATAGATTCTTTTTCAATTTCCTTATTTTATCACGTTCAGTCCACATAATTGCAGGTGGTTGAGTTATACCATGTTTTTCCAGAAGCGGAAACAGAACATTTTCCTCGCGCAAATAGTGAGTCTCAGATTCTTTAAAAAAGTCTATCAAAGCATTAAGCCGTTCTCTATCCATCTCCCCAGATTCTATCATTTTCTTCAACTCTGCTGCAAAACCCAGTAACTTCTCATGCTCATCCATTAAAATTCTTACAGGATGACTTATATCCAAATCCTTAGGTCTGGATTTTTCAAGAGATTCTCTCATTATCGCAATATGAACGTCGCACAAGCGATGCAACTCATCAACCGGAACTCCATCCTTAATGAGTTCTTCCTCCACCTTGGATAGTTGATCGGGAGTTATTTCTCCAATTTCTCTCTCAAATTCTTTTTTCACTTCTTCTAAGGGAGCCCCCTCATTCAATTTTCTTATCAGATTCTTTACTTTATCTTTCTTCTCATTGATACCAAAAACATCGCTCATGCTAATCTCTCCTCTCTAAAAATTAGAACACCTGTTCAACCCTTTTCACTTCAGGAATTTCTTCTTTCAACCTGTTCTCTATACCCATTCTCAGGGTATAAGTACTCATTGGACAACCACCACACGCTCCCGTAAGACGCACTTTCACTACACCGTCCTCTGTCACGTCGACAAGCTCAACGTCTCCACCATCAGCCTGTAAGTACGGCCGCAAAGACTCAAGCACCTTTTCAACTTTATCTTTCATAACATACTCCTTTTTTTTAAAACTTTTTAAATGTCTCGCTACTGGCATTACACACTGGACACCTCTCTGGCGGTTCTCCCACATGGGTATAACCACAAACTGGACAAATATAAACCTCTTCAAGTTCTATATCTGAACCCTTCTCAACCTTAGATTTAACTTTACGATATAGCTCCTCATGAATCTTTTCCGCCTCAAGAGCATAGCGAAAAGAGGTTTCAGCCTTTTTCTCTTCCTGCAAGACAGCTGAATTCTTAAAGACAGGGTACATCTCGGTCACCTCATAATTCTCACCTTCGATACAGGATTGAATATCGAGAACAATATCATCTTTAACAATTCCCAGGTTCCTTGCATGGTTTGTCGCGTGTACCTGCTCAGCATAAGCGATCGCTTTAAACAACCTTGCCAAATTCCTAAACCCCTTTCTCTCCGCAATCTCACTGAAGATCATATATTTCATGTGAGCCATCGATTCACCAGCAAAAGCATCACTCAGAAACTTCTCGGTCATCTTTTTCATGTTCTTCCCTCTCCAATTCTGCTTTTTTTAAACAATCCTTGCATATGCCCTTGAAATAACCATGTATCTCCTGTATCAGGTGCCCTCTGACCCTGGAATACTCACCTTGAGCAAGAGGACACTTTATATCAATATCAAAGATTCCTCCACACTTTTTACACAAAAAATGATGGTGGTTTCGCCTCTTAATTTCATATCTTGCTTCTGTCCCCGTAATGAGTATTTCATCCACAAGCCCGACCTCTACAAAGCTCGAAAGTGTATTATAAACTGTAGTTCTGCTTGCAGTAGGAATATCTTTTCTAATCTCTTTAAATATGAAATCTGCGGTAAGATGCCCACCATTATCACTAAGAACCTGATATATCCTCACGCGTGGATATGTAGGCTTGATTCCTTTCTCTATTAGCTTTTTCTTTATATGCTCAATTGTAATCATTACAAAATTAAATTAAATACATATTTGCAAAATGTCAAGTAAAATCTTGCCACCAAAGCCCCCACCAGACAAAACCCCACACTAAATTCAAAATAGTGATAAAGGAATGCCTCCAACGAGAAACAATGCTCACTATAATCATAGAGACTACTTAATCAACAGGCATTTCTTCACCTGTTCAAATTTCCCTGCCTTTAACTGATAAAAATAAATACCAGAACTTAAATCAGATGCATTCCACTCAATAATATGGTAACCGGCGTTCTGCTGCTCGAATAACCATTGGGTAACGATTGTTCCCTTCAAATCATAGACAGTGAGCTGAACATCCGATTGTCGGGCTAGACCATACTCGATCGTTGTCCGTGAGTTAAAGGGATTCGGATAGTTTTGTTTTAGAGTAAATCCGGCGGGGATTCCTCGATTCAATTCGAATAAGCCAGTTTCCGAAAAATTAAATTCAAAACTGTCCTGCCAATACAAAATATCATTACTAAAAATTTTCAGATCCAGCTCGATCACGCTATCAGGTGGCTCCGGAATAATAAAAGTGTAAAACGAATAACACCGAGCTGTTCCTCCGGCTGCAATATCCCCAAAGTAGCGATAATTGTCCTCAATCTTAATGCTGGGGTCATGAACTATAATTTCAGCCTTTACGTTGAGTGCTGAAGCGTCTGAACCTGAATTCCGCAATTTTAATCGCATCCGATAGAGACTGCCTCTCTTCTGTGCAATAGTCATATTTTCGTAGATGACAGGACCAACCGTACAAAACTGCGCAGCATTTTTACTCTCACTCAATGGTTCAGAATCCAAAGTGAGAATTCGCATTGTTATCTGATAATATCGTTCTCCTTTCGGTACAGGCCACCAGGCACCATAGATGTTATCACCAGCCTTTTTATCTGCATGTTCCCCATCATCAAACATTTGCAGCGTATCGCAGAAATTCTGCTCCGCACCCAGGATTAGTGCTTCTACCTGAATATTTTCACTGTATGGATTTACGACTTCCGATAGGACACGCAGGGTATCGAAACCCGGGCGCAAATAGGTTTTATTTACAGAACATTCCTTAACATAGGGTTTGGAGAAAAGCCCTACCGTCACTGAGAGTTCTGACTTAGGTGGAATATCTACATGGACATAACATATAGATGTGGGACCCGTGCTGTCAACCTGGACCAATTCACCCCCGCTGACAGTGATGATGTTATTGCTTTTTGGCATATTGAAGCGTAGCATAGCATGTTCAAATCGTTCATTATTTGCGTTTCTTATTATTGCCATCACGGAATCGTGAGTACCGTCATTTGCCGGTTGATACTCGACGGTAAGATTCTCTCCGTTCCAACCAGCTGAAATTGTCGGGGATGGTCTAAGGTCACCATTTGAAACACGAATCAAGCGAAAAGCTCTTTTCCCATCACAAACAGCAGCCGTGCTAATATTATAAGGTGGTCCCCCCTCCAGATCACCGGAATCCTGATGAGTATGTCCCCAAAGCGCCATCTCGACTCCCAGCTCATCGAGGTCCAATTGTCCGTTGAAATCATAGTGATAAAATACTACCTGCGATTTACTTTTGGAGGCTGCTTTTAAGTCGTCCTTCAGCCATTGAATCTGCCTCTCAGTGAAACTAGACGAGCCGTAGATTTCGTAACGCCACCCATCATAATTCAGATAAGCTTCTAAACCAATGAAATGGACTGGACCATAATCGAAGCTGTAATTTTGTGTATATAGAGAGTCCGATGGTGGCGGATTATTCAAACGTTTCCACCCAAAAAATTTCCACCACGTCCGACGAGCTGTTCCATCTGGTGGCGGGGTTGTGCTCCATCCTCCAAGATCATGATTACCCGATGTTAAATAGAAAGGTACTTCAAACTCTGTAAGTAAACGTTGCGCTTTTGTGAAATAGCGCATATTCAAATATTCTTCCAGTTCACCTTCATTTACCAAATCTCCAGTCAACAAGACGAACTCCGGATTAATAATATTAATATCCTTGATAACCTCGCGAAAGTCAATTATACTGCTTGAATCTGAATCGGGAATTCCATCTCTTAAAAAGTAACGGGTAGGTAGGTGGGGATCGGTGACGTGGATGAAATAGTATTCATCCTTATACTCCCTAATGACCGAAACCGCATGCTTTGATATGTCCTCCGGCAAACCATTTGCCGACACTTTCAAATCATATAAACCAGTGACTGAAACATCAGGTATCTCGACCAATATTGTCCACCAGCCCCCAACAAGATCATACTCAGCGCTTTTGATTTTAAGTGCTATCGATTGGTATGGACGAATTAGTTCTACTTTCCAACCTGTAGTATTTTGTGGGGCCTCACATTGAATTTGCATCGAATCGCCCGGAACGACGATAGCTGGGATGTTCTGGATCGGACGTTGAATGATGGTTAACGTATCACCAATAGGTACGGCGTTGCCCCAATGAATGTCCGCTGCTGACCGAGGCTCAAGTTTATAATCTCCTTCTGAGTAGTTCACAATGCCAGTAATCGAATCAATTGGCGTTCCGGCAGGAGGAACCTCGTAATATAGACTATCCGCATCTCTGCCTATACGGCAGTTACCGCTACCGTCGTCCACCAGCCATTCACCGTTCGCCTCACCGGGATCCGAAACAAATGCACCTGTTATTTGGACTAGTACGCCCTCGTAGATCTCCGCCCTTGGAGAGTTGGCAGAAATATCGCCAGTTGTAACTCTCTCAACTGGAACATGGGCTTGATTTTCTCCCAGAATTTCAGCGCTTTCCAGCATGACTGTTGTCATACCATCAACCTCAAAAACTTTTCCTGTAACCTTTAGTTCATCTCCCGTATTGGCCCTGAATGTTGCACTGCTATCCCAGACCAGCACTCCGCTCCAAGGGCCGCCATGAGGATCAGCAATGTATGTCTTTCGCGAATCAAAAATACCAGTAGCAGCAGATACAACTCCATTGATCGTGACAATCTTTCCAATCAATGAAATATCCTGCTGAACCGCATATATATTACAAGCTAAAATTTCCTCCTGATCGCGGATATCTGATCGATAACGCGGCTCCAAAAGATATTCACCAGAGCGATAGCGCACCACACCGCTAATTGACTTCAATAGCGTTCCATTCTCCGGAACATTATAAAACAGATAATTCGATGCACTAGACACCCGGCAGGATCCACTGCCATCATCGATAACCCAAACTCCCTGAGCAAAATTACGATCAATTATGCGTACATTGTTAACCTGGACGATAACGCTTTCAAAAGACTCAACCACAGGAGAACCAGATGCAATATCACCCGTTTCGAGCTGCACACGCTCCGGCAACTCATAACTTCCTTTAATCAAAGTAGCGCTTTCCAGTTGGATTTCCGTCATTCCTTCTCGTTCGGCAACCTTCCCGATAACTCTGACTTTATTTCCAGCCTGGACACAAAACTGGGCATCTTCATCCCAGACAATAATGCCACTCCAGGCAGATCCTTCCGGATCAGCAATGATAGTTTCGCGTGGATCAAATACACCAGTGGGAACCGTCACAATGCCAACAACCACAACTCTCTTCCCGATTAAACTGGAATCCTGTCGCACTGTATAAATATCTGTAAACGTCTGGGCAGTGAGTTGCAACGCGAAAAGTACAACAGCCAGAAAAAATAATCGAATTTTCATATCGGTCCTCCTAATCCTAAAACCAGCTACGTTATGATGTAATAAGTCTCATTGAATATATTGTGTCCTGTAGCTGAGTTTGCCATTTTTTTGTACTCATAAATTCTAAATGCAGGTTGTCTGCCCCAATGAGCACTAACCGGCGAGCATACATAGAGTGGCACATCTCCAGGCCAGTGATATCCATCGCGATGGAGGTGTCCCGCAAGGACTGCCTTAACTTTATACTCATTGAGCAATTCGATCCATTTCTTTCTAATATCTTCTTTCCAGCCGGGGTGCATCCTGTTACTGTAAAAATCATCAACACATGGGGCATGGTGACAGACAATCACAGACTTACCTGCTACTTTCCTAAGATTAGCTTCGAGTTCATATAAAGGGTCAAATGATTCATCCTTATATCCGCGAACTAATGGCTCCGTAAATAGAAGAAGAAATACCAAACTATTATGCTCATAAACTGAAGACAAACTACCAAAATGCTTAAATATATGTT
>QNCQ01000042.1 GCA_003645825.1 Fidelibacterota bacterium | reverse complement strand
TAGACATTTATAAATGGCTGACGGTAAATGTTCAAACACATATCACTCTGCTAAGTAAAATCGACTGGGGCAAGATGTAAAAAGCCATTGAGAACCTAAGTCTGCCGGATGTCCAGTATTTTTGTCATGCCCTCTCGTTCTTTATCTCAGTCCATTAATGTCGTAACGAGATAAAAAATCCCAAATCAATTCAGAAGTAGTCTTTCCTCGATAAGGCGTGGTGAACCAGATGTGCCTACCCCCGATGTATTTATAATGCTCAACAGAAACGCCATTGTCCCCTTGGTCATATACATAATGTTCTATCGTCATTCCCCCACTACTGTCCACACTTACAATTGGGATCTTGTTGGTGTTATTGAAATCAATCCAATAGCCTAGGACGCTTTGTACTGAATTATAGTAACTGTTGCCATTGTAAGGTATAACATCGTCAGATGTTCCATGAAGGTCTAACACCGGCATAGGATGACTGGTAGGTCCAATGCAATCCAGCATTGTTCCTGAAACGGATGCTACTGCGGCAATTAATTCGCTTTTATAATTGGCGAGTCCATAGGCCATCATACCACCATTTGAGTATCCAACAGCATAAATTCTTTTCATATCAATATTATAATGAGTGGAAATCTCTTTTATCATGTCTTCAATAAACCCAAAATCATCAGCATTACTTTTATTATCTCCACCAGGAGGGCATGGATTCCAATGAGAAGAACCGTCTAAGTAACTTCCCTGTGGATAAACCAAGATAAAAGTGTCAGCCTCCGCTACCGGGCGCATATCAGCATAGTTCATATATTCACGGACATTGCCGCCAAATCCGTGAAAGTTTATTACCAAAGGAACAGCAAACGTGCCTGTATACGAATTTGGTACGTACAGCACATATTCCCGCACAATGCCATCATGAACTATTGAGTATGTCTTAGCTTTTGAATTGTTATGGGCATCATTTCTTTCACAGCTACTAAGAATTGCTAAGAAAATAATTAAGAACAAAATTGATTTTCTCATCATATTTTTTGCTCCAATTGTTTTGCCTATCATTTTGATTGTCTTGTATTAGTTGGGAATATTTTTATATTTTATCTGAAGATTCCTATAAAAACTCCTGCTGCTATTGCGGAGCCAATTACTCCTGCGACGTTCGGTGCCATTGCATGCATTAAGAGGTGATTTTCTTTATCGTATTTCAATCCGAAATGTTCAACCACACGTGCTGAATCAGGTACTGCTGAGACTCCTGCAGCACCAATGAGAGGATTTATTTTTTGCTTCAAAAATAAATTCATGAATTTCGCAAATAATAGCCCACCTGCGGTTGCAACCATAAATGAAAAAAGACCCAAGAAAAATATAGCAAGGGATTTAGCCGTTAAAAACACGCTTGCTTTTGTGCTTGCACCCACAGAAAAAGCAAGGAGGATTGTACATGTGTCCAGGAGAGCACTCCCTGCAGTTCTGGCCAGTCTATCAGTGACGCCACTTTCCTTAAGAAGATTTCCGAGCATAAGCATGCCAATGAGAGTTAATGAGCCCGGTGCAATAAGTGCGGAGACTATCATTACTATGATTGGAAAGAGAATTTTTTCTCTTTTTGAAACCTTTCTCGGTTGTGCCATTCTTATTTTTCTTTCTTTTTCTGTGGTAAGAAGCTTCATCAGAGGTGGTTGGATAACAGGTACAAGAGCCATATATGAGTAAGCTGCAATGGCTATCGGTCCGAGAAGATGAGGAGCAAGTTGCGAAGAAAGGAAAATTGATGTTGGTCCATCAGCTCCTCCGATAATCCCTATTGAAGCAGCTTCGAAATTACTAAATCCTAAGAGTAATGCCCCGAGGTATGTGGCGAAAATTCCGAGTTGAGCAGCTGCTCCAAGGAGGAGTGATTTTGGGCTTGAAATCAGTGTTGAAAAGTCTGTCAGAGCCCCTATCCCAAGGAAAATCAAAGGAGGAAATATACCTGATCGCACTCCCTGATATATTTGATTGAACACACTGCCTTTATCATAGACACCAATGGGTAGCCCTTCCGGGTAGGGCATGTTTCCTACTATTATCCCGAAGCCAATTGGTAAAAGCAGAAGCGGTTCATACTTTTTTACTATTGCAAGGTAAATTGCAGCACAACCAATGAGTATCATCAGGATGTTGCCGAACTCGAGGTTGTAAAACCCTGTTATTTTTAAAATATCGCTTACTACATCCATAGAGCCACCCTTTTATTCGATGATCAGTAAAACATCACCCTCATTAACAGAATCGCCCTCCCTGCAGTGGATTCTTTTTACTACGCCTTCAGTGTTAGAAGTTATCTCGTTTTCCATTTTCATGGCTTCCATTACAATCAGTTTCTCGCCAATTCTAACCTGATCCCCTTCCCTGACGAAGATTTTTAGAATCAGACCTGGAAGGGGCGCCTTTATCTTGCTGAATTCTTCAAGGGCTTTTGGTTTGTGTAGGGGCGTGGTTTCCTGCTTTGAAATTGTTAGTGACGTAGGTTTGTATCTGGAGATGGTTTTAATGACATCCTCATCTTCGCCGTAAGTGAATTTTACATTGAATCTTTTGTTATTTACTGTGACAGTTGCTTCGTCTTCCTGGAAGTTTTCGATTGTTACATCGTATTTTTTTTCGTTGACTTGGATTGATATTGTTTTTTTTATCATATTCTTTTTCTCTCCCTCTTATCTGGTAGTCTTTGAGTATTTCCATGTGTAACTGATGTTTCTATCTGCAAAGGTAATCTTGGTTGATAGTGGGTTGAAGTAAAGCTTTCTGTAAATATCAATTGCGATGGATATAGCGACTACTTCTTCTTCGCAAATGTCTTCTCTTTTATGTTCTGTTCTTTTGGAAGTTGGAGCCCGATCGATATCTTTTCTTTCCTCTCGCTGAAAGATTTTGTTAAAGATTGTGATGACGAAAAATATGAAAGTCAGCCCGGAAAAGACAATCAATATCCCCGAGATCGATATCACAAGAGCGTTGTTATTTACTATATTACTCCACATGTTTTTACCTCAAAGTGGGATATTCCCGTGTTTTTTATAGGGATTTACCTCTTTCTTATTTTTCAATAGTTCCAGTGCTTTTATTAGCTTGAACCTTGTAGTACTTGGTTCTATTATTTCATCAACCATTCCTTTCGAAGCTGCCACGTAGGGATTGGCAAATTTGTTTCTGTATTCCTGAATTTTCTCTTTCAATTTTTCCTCGGGGTTTTCTGCTGCTTCTATTTCCTTTTTGAAAATAATTTCTGAAGCTCCTTCGGGTCCCATTACAGCGATTTCCGCTGTTGGCCAGCTATAAATTATATCTCCTCTTAACTGTTTGGAGTTCATTACGCAATATGCTCCGCCGTATGCCTTTCTGGTGATGACTGTAATTTTCGGGACTGTAGCTTCAGCGTAGGCATATAAAAGCTTTGCTCCGTGTTTTATTATCCCGCCGTACTCCTGCTGACTTCCCGGCATGAACCCAGGAACATCTTCGAAAGTAATTATAGGAATATTGAACGCATCGCAAAATCTGATGAATCTTGCGGCCTTGACTGAGGCATTTATATCAAGTACTCCCGCCAGGTGCCTTGGCTGGTTTGCTACTATTCCCACGCTTCTACCGTTCAATCGTGCAAATCCAATAATGATGTTCGGTGCAAAAAGGTTTTGAATTTCAAGAAATTCTCCGTTGTCAACAACTCTTTTAATTATTTCCTTCATGTCATAGGGTTTGTTAGGGTTATTCGGTACGATGTAGTTTAATTCGTGCTCGACTCTTTCTGGAGAGTCTGTAGTTTCCACAATGGGTGGTTCCTCAGCATTATTCTGCGGGATAAAGGTTATAAGAGTCCGTATACCCTCGAAAAGAGATGGTTCATCATCGTATGTAAAGTGTGTTATTCCACTTTTCATGGCGTGTATATCGGCACCGCCAAGATCCTCTGCAGATACATCTTCGTGGGTGACGGCTTTTACGATTTTTGGCCCTGTAAGGAACATGTAAGCGGTTTTCCTCACCATAAAGATGAAGTCCGTGAGGGCTGGAGAGTAGACTGCACCGCCGGCTGCAGGTCCTACAATAGCGCTTATCTGAGGGATTACCCCAGAGTATAGGACATTTCTTAAAAATATTTCCGTATATCCAGCGAGTGAATCGACTCCTTCCTGAATTCTTGCTCCCCCCGAGTCGTTTATACCGATAATGGGGGAACCAGTTTTGGCTGCAAGGTCTGTAATTTTTGTGATTTTTTCTGCTACTGCTTTTGATAGCGACCCACCAAAAACTGTAAAATCGAAGGAATAGACAAATACCTGCCTACCGTGAATAGTTCCGTATCCGGTTACCACTCCATCTCCGAGATATTTCCTTTCAGCCATTCCGAAATCTGTACAACTGTGGGTTTTAAACATGTCCAGTTCTTCAAAACTCTCTTCGTCAAGCAGGAGGTTGAGTCGTTCGCGGGCTGTTAGCTTCCCACGTTTATGCTGTTTCTCAATTGCCTCTCTCCCGCCTCCGAGTTTCGCAATCTCTATTTTGTTTTTGAGTTCAATTATTTTCTTTTCTATGCTCATCTAAGCCTCCGCTATTCCTGACAGAGTTCGATTAGAACCCCGCCTGTGGATTTAGGATGAATAAAAGCAATTTTCTTTCCATGTGCTCCCTGACGTGGGGTAGTGTCTATAAGTGTTATGTTGTTTTCATTAAGGTGTTTGAGGGTTTCGGAAATATTGTTGGTTTTCAGTGCAATGTGGTGTATCCCCTCACCTTTTTTCGCTATGAATTTCGCTATTGGGCTGGCTGGGTCTGTCGGCTCCAGAAGTTCAATATTCACATCTCCAACTTTTACAAATGCGACTTTCACTTTTTGGTCATTTATTTCTTCGGTGCCAGCAAGTTCGAGACTTAGCATGTCTTTAAAGAATCTTAGCCTTTCTTCTATTGAATTTACAGCTATTCCTATGTGATCAATCTTTTCTATCATGTTTGGCTCCTTTTTTTCATCTCCTCAAAGATACTGTCAGCTATGGTGTAAGGATCTATCTTTTTGTTAAGGATTTTGTTGATGCTGGAGTCGAAATTTCTCCCATTGAATGTTTGGTTAATTGATTCAAGTATCCTGGAATTTAGTATCCTGAGTATTTCTTTCCTAATTCTTGTTTTCCTTCTCTCATTGAGAATTCCCTTTTTCCTGAAGAAATTGTAAGTAGAGTTAATCTCATGGATGAGACTATCTACACCTGAACCGGTCAGGGATGATGTTAGGACAACCTTTCTGTGGTTTGCGTTTTTATCAGGAGACAACTCGAGGTAATACTCAATAGTTGTTTTGAGTTTTGTCGCGTCCATTTGATCAGCTTTGTTTATTACGTATATATCTCCTATTTCTATGATTCCAGCTTTTAGCACCTGTATCTCGTCTCCATATCCTGGAACAAGCACGAGAAGGACAATGTCTGAAGCTTCAACTATTTCTATTTCTGCCTGACCTACTCCCACGGTTTCAAGTAGAATGATTTCGAACCCTGCAGCGTCCAATATTTTTACGGCATCACTGGTTGCAAGAGAAATACCGCCCAGGTGTCCCCGGGTTGCCAGAGATCGAATAAATACATTTTCATCGGTCGAGTGATCTTGCATCCTCAATCTGTCTCCAAGGAGAGCACCCCCAGTGAATGGTGATGTTGGATCTATAGCCAGAATCCCTACTTTTTTCCCCTGTTTTCTATACTCTTTTATGAGAACATTTATTAAGGAACTTTTTCCTGCTCCCGGTGGACCTGTTATACCAATAATGACGGATTCCCCGACATATCTGTGTATTTCTTTTAATAACTCAATCTTATCAGGACCATCGTTTTCAACCAATGAGATA
The DNA here is from genome assembly GCA_003645825.1 of Fidelibacterota bacterium. Lineage (GTDB taxonomy): Bacteria > Fidelibacterota > UBA2242 > UBA2242 > B5-G15 > B5-G15. Next base: position 4,673 of record QNCQ01000042.1, on the reverse strand, counting down.
GCTTTTGAGATTGCTCTTGTGTTTCCAGAGATGATACCCTCTACCAGTTCATTCATTGTTCTTGGCTTCCTTCTGGCTTTCAATAAAGTCTATTACATCTCTTATTGGAGTACCTGGTGTAAATATAGCTTTAATTCCTTTACTTTTCAAAAATGGGATATCTTCTTCTGGAATTATACCTCCTCCGAAAACTATAATATCCTCTGCGCCATGTTTCTTCAGGAGTTCAGTTACTCTTGGGAAAAGCTCGTTATGGGCTCCAGAAAGAAGACTTAGTCCGATGAAATCCACATCTTCCTGAATCGCAGTTTTTACAATTGCTTCTGGAGTTTGACGTATTCCTGTGTAAATAACTTCGTATCCTGCATCTTTTAGTGCTCGGGCTATGTATTTAGCTCCTCTATCATGACCATCTAATCCCGGTTTGGCTATTAAAATTCTAACCTTTTTATTCATTTCTCTTATCCCCCTATATAACAATGTTTTCCTTGTATTCCCCAAAAACTTCTCTAAGTACCCCACATATTTCTCCAATTGTTGCGTACTCTTTCACTGCCTCAATTATGGGAGGCATCAGGTTTTTGTTCTCGTTTTCTGCACATGCCTTTAGCTGTTTAAGCTTTTCCTCTACAGCAGAATTGTTTCTGTTTTTCTTTACTTCTTGGAGCTTTTCTATTTGTTTTATTCTTACTTCGGGTTTGACTTTTAGAATTTCTAGGTCTTTTGGTTCTTCTTCTATGCGGAATTTGTTTACCCCTACTATTATTCTCTCTCCACTCTCTACTTCTTTCTGATACTCAAAAGCAGAATCCTGGATTTCTTTCTGGATGAATCCTGATTCGATGGCTTTTATAACCCCTCCCATTTTTTCGATCTTTGTGAGATAATCCCATACCCTTTTTTCTATTTCATCGGTTAGATATTCAATATAATAGGAGCCTCCGAGGGGATCGACGGTGTTAGCTACTCCCGATTCGTGTGCGACAATCTGCTGGGTTCTAAGAGCTATTCTTACGGATTCTTCAGAGGGAAGCCCTAAGGCTTCGTCTTTTGAGTTCGTATGCAGGCTCTGAGTTCCCCCCAGTACAGCGGCAAGGGTTTGAATTGTTACTCTTATCACGTTATTATCGGGTTGTTGAGCTGTTAAGGTACTTCCAGCAGTTTGAGTATGGAATCTTAACATCATGGATCTTGGATTTTTAGCACCAAACTTTTCCTTCATGATTTTTGCCCAGACCCGTCTTGCCGCGCGAAATTTTGCGACTTCTTCGAATAAGTCATTATGGGCGTTGAAAAAGAATGATAGTCTACCAGCAAATGTATCGACATCGAGCCCGGCTGATATGGCAGATTTTACGTATTCAATTGCATTTGCCATGGTAAAAGCAATTTCCTGTATTGCATTTGCTCCGGCCTCTCGAATGTGATACCCTGAGATGCTGATTGTGTTCCAGTTTGGCATTTCCTTAGAGCAAAACTCAAAGATGTTGGTGATTATTCTTAGAGATGGTTTCGGAGGAAAAATGTAGGTTCCTCTTGCCACATACTCCTTCAAAATATCGTTTTGTATTGTTCCTCGGAGTTTTTCTCTTGGAACGTTTTGTTTTTCTCCCACCAGAATGTACATTGCCAGGAGTATTGCAGCTGGTGCATTTATAGTCATTGAGGTGGATACTTTGTCCAGCGGGATACCATCCAGGAGAATTTCCATGTCTTTAAGAGTGTCTATTGCCACCCCTACTTTTCCGACTTCACCCTCACTCCTTGGGTCGTCGGAGTCATATCCGAGCTGAGTTGGGAGGTCAAAGGCTATTGACAGGCCCGTTTGACCCTGCTGAAGCAGATATTTATATCTCTTGTTTGATTCTTCTGCTGTTCCAAATCCGGCATATTGTCTCATAGTCCAGAGACGACTTCTATACATTGTTGGTTGTATACCTCTGGTGAATGGGTATGTACCCGGGAAACTAAGTTTTTCGAGATAAGTTTCTCTGGGATCCTCTCTGGGAAAGTAAGTTGTATCTATCGGTATTCCCGATGTAGTTTTGAAGTTTTTCTTTCTCTCAGGAAATCTCGAAGTACCCTTCGCTACCGTGTGGTTTTTCCAGTTTTGATAATGCTTTTTTATGTCATTTTCTTTTGCCATTTTCTATCCTCCTGGTTAGTTAGCAAATGAACGAGAAATTTAATAACTAAAGAAATAGCGGAGTTAAATTTACAAACTTTATGCCATTAGTTCTTAGTGTAGTTTTAAAAATTTGTTTCTGAATTTTGCAATGATCTGTCATGTTAGATACTTGTGGTGCTCGTTTCGAAGTTTGGGCAATGTAGAGAGAATGTCTGAAAAGGGTATGGTTTTGCTGTAAGCTATTCATGACTGTGCTTCCAAGACTGCTTGCATTAAACGTTTTGGGAGATTAAATTCATAGTGCTTTATGGGGCTGTAGCTCAGTTGGGAGAGCGTCTGAATGGCATTCAGAAGGTCAGGGGTTCGAATCCCCTCAGCTCCACAAAGCTGAACAAAAGTTAAATATTACGAGAAAAGTCCAGAGTCTTTTTTATAAACAACTCTTTGATGATTCCTTGCAAATTAATATTTTTATCAAGGATATGAGAAGAGCTATACTTATAGTGTTTTTCTACTTTTTTTTGGTTTTAAGTGGGTTTGGCTCTTCATTTAGCCTTAAGGACAAAATCCTACTTCGCACGGCGAAGATTCTGAGAAGCCCGATAGAATATAGGACTCCTTTTACAATGGATGTTTTTGATTTTAGGTTGGGATTTCTGACCTTAATGTCTCCTGCGACTCTTGTTCTGGATTCCACAGAAACAACTTTCAATACTTACAGTAACCCAGTATATCGAACGTTTTTAAGTGTCGATATTGATTTGATAAAGTGTAATTTTCTGCTGTATATATTTCCACAAAATTTTATTGACTTTCAGACTGGAATAGATATGGGGTTGGGGTTTGTTCCCTTAAGTGGTTCGTTGCCTGGTAACTGGATACACAAAAATCCGAAGACTGGATATGAGTTCCGCTATAGGCCAGAAATTTATTACTTTGGGATAAAACAAAACGCTGTCTATCAGATAAATGAATATAATTATTTCTATTTTGGTGCCAGTTACTCAAAAGCTCGTTTTTATCTGTACAGAGATATTGAGGGTAATCGGTATCTTACTCAGAAGGGTGGTCTTTTTTCTCTTTCCTTTGGTTTCAAGAGCATATCCAGATATGTTTATGAGTCAGGTTTCAGGAATGCAGTGGGAGTGGAAGTCAGGTTTAATTTTGACAGAATGAGTGATGCTTCCGACCCTGAGAACGTAAGTCCGATTAAAAAAATTAGATTTAATTCAGTGGGGTTTTACCTCACATTAAATTTCATAAAGGGTGGACACGCTACTGTTGGTGACGAAGCAAACAGATTATATAGACAAGGGGATTACATATCTGCTTTTGGAAAGTTTCAGCACTTCTTAAAGCTTTATCCCCGTCATCCTAGGAGAAGGGTTGCAGAACTTATGATGAAGCGATGTCATCAGATGATCCCATTTCAGGAAAAGAAAATTGTTGTAAAACATCTTGAATCACAGAATTATCTTTCTGCAGTGAAGCATCTGAGGAGAGCCTACAGTACTGAAGATCCCATTCTTAAAGGTGAGCTTGACTCGATTAGTATCCTGACGTTTGAAAGTATTTTCTCTATACTTGATTCACTGTTTGAACATAACAGATATGCTGATGCTGGTCGACTTCTTGACACGCTTGAAACAGTTGACTATTTTGATATCTCGGAACCTGTTAGAAAATACAGAGGTCTGTTCTTTTTACACAGGGGAATTGCTTTTGCTAAGTACAGATTCTGGGAAAAGGCTGTGGAGTATTTCGATAAAGCTCTAGCCTGCAATTCAGATCTTAAGCCTTTTGTTGATGTCTGGATCAAGAAGGTTGCGGAAGGGTATCTTGAGGATGTAAATGAATTTATTGACCAGGAGAATATAGAAGCAGCTATAGAGTATCTGCGGAAAGCAGCTTCACTTCAACCAGATGCAAAACTCCAGATTGATGAATTGATATTGTCACTGGAAGAAAAAGTTGAAAAGCAGAAAACTTCATCGAAATTTGCCAGAGACTGGGTCAATGAGATTCCCGTAAGGAAATTTAAAACCTTACATATAAGTCCAGGGATGAGTGAAGTTGACGTAGAAAGATTATTCGGGAAACCTGCTTTAGAGTCGGTTCTTCAGGATTCTTCCATGAATGTATTTAAGTTGTGGATATACAAAACCTCATCTGGCGGGGAAATCCATTTATATTTCAGAAATGGGAAGCTTTTCAGAATTGAGAGATTTTAGGATAATCTATACTTTTTTAGCCCCCAGGAAAGTTCCACCAGCATTACCTTGAAAATTCCCACTATTGGGACTGCGAATAACATTCCAAGCGGTCCACCCACTTTTCCTCCAATCAGTACAGCAGCCACTACCGTGAGAGGGTGCATATTAACGCTTCTGGAAACCACCAGGGGAGATATCATTGTGTTGTCGATTATCTGAACAACTATGAACATGACCACAATCCAGACAAGTACCATAAGCAAGTTTGGAGGGTTGGTGATTATTGCGATTACCAGAGCAGGGATGGCTCCCACTACTGGACCAAGGTAAGG